>QMVU01000154.1 GCA_003661265.1 Thermoproteota archaeon
GAACGCCCTTCTCTGAATACCCGGCAGGAAGGTTAGAACCTGATTTAAAAAGGGAGTTCTTCAAAATAGCTGGAAGCGAATCGCTTTACGGTAAGTGGGCTAAACAAGAGGTCTTAGGAAGGAGAATTGAGGAATTGCGCCGTTCTGGGGTGATAATGACCTTCAGTTACGTCAGAAGGCTGAAGAGGGAAAGCAAACTTGATATTAAATTTTACTAGTTGAGAATTTACGACGGAGTTCCTGCAGCACTGCTCATGACACAATCCCCTCATATCTTGTGACAAAAATCTGTTTTCATCTCTCACATCTTGTTGCATTGCATTTATTTTCCTAAAATTCCCATGTAAAAGCGATGCGTTGGTATCAGATCTTGATTTCTGGCGTCTTCGTTTTCATCAGCTTAATTGGCGGCATATTTGTCCCTCATACCACTCTCAGCGCTCATAAGCCCTCCTGAGGGAGGAGGTCTTGGCGCGATCATAGGTGTTGCCCTTCTTTTTCTTGTAGGTTTAGTTTACGGCTCTATCATGCTGGGGATAGGTGCCCTGGCCTGTTACGGTTTGGGCAGATTCTGGAACTCCAAGAGACTTAGATCCATAGGGAAGATCTACGGAGCATGGCTTCTCTTGTACCGGATGACCTTCTTCGTAATTGGGTTGATAGGCAAGCTGATTGATTGAGAACGGCTAATAGGACAGTATTTGGAGAGGCTTTGATCGAGAGGGGAGCTCCTATGTTAATACGTCGTTGGGCTTGGGCTTAAGGCTTTCCTACCTATTCCTCCCAAGATGAAACCATTTAAATATTACAATCGTAATATCATTTGAGGCCTATGTTGCTTCCCTGCGAGGTAAACGCGAGGTTCGTCCTTCCCGCTGTTAAGAGAGGCATAGTGAGAGTTCTTCACGAGAAATTCCACCTAAAACAAGCGGAGATTGCAGATCTTCTTAGTATCTCTCAGCCTGGAGTAAATCACTTCCTCAAGGGGATCAGAGGGACGAGCATCGACGTGCTGAGCATAGATCCAGAGGTAAAGGAGGCCGTTGAGAGTTTCAGTTCTGATCTAGTTAACAAGAACCTCTCTTACGATGAGATTTGCGAGGGAATTTGCAAGATATGCTCCCTAATAATGGAGAAAGGTTATGTTCCTTACAAGACACAGTTTTCGCGCGGGACAAGAGGTTTTAAGGCAATCCTTCTGTGTAAGGATATGCGTTAAGTTCATGAACATCTACTCAAGGTTCGCACATCCCTCAAATTCTAACGGTTTTCGGCAACTTAATTCAACCTAGCGTTATCCAAAATCTTATAAGTCGTTTCTCTCAACCTTTAGCAGATAAGATGAGGGAGAAAATGAACAAGATCTTAACTTTTTTATGGTCTCCCTTGTACTGCTACATTTGCTTCCTGTAACTGGAGACGAAAAAATCCAAGAACCTGGTAGAGGTAACGATAGAATTCGAGAAGATATATGGTTAAGTCATAACCTAGACGATGCTGATTGGGATATCGGCCAGGGCGATGAAGATATCTTCTTGGCAATAACGGTCAGGGAGAAGGGGTACTCCCCAAAGGTCTGTGCTTACTTCAGGGAGGAAATAGATGTCGACAAGCTGGATCGAAATAAGAATGGGAAGTTTGAAGATAGGGAAGATAGAGCGGTTGTCTTTCACCGTTTTTGGGATCCAGGGAGCGATAGAGGCGTTAAGCAGCTGAGACTGACCTGTGACTCAGTTAATCCGTTTGAAATCGAGATAAGGTTATGGGAAATGGACGAGTACGATGGGATAATAGGATTCATTAGGAAGATAATTAGCTCAGCCGAGATATTTAAGAAGGCAAAGGACGGTAAGGTAGACCCGAGAAACATGTAAAAAACGGCATAGATGCCATTGAGAGCCTTATGGAGAAAAAGGGCTAAAACCAGATTCTAATGATCATTTTAGAGGGTCGTATGCGGAATACAACCTGAAGCCAAAGTTCAAGGTTGATGGGAAGTTGGAGGACATAATAGCGAGCGGGAAAAATCCCAGAGCCTAGGAAGGACTAGGAGTCTGAGACTATTCGCGCGGACCTGTTCAACCTATATAACGAATTGATAGCGAAGGTTTGGTTCAAATTTAGGATTAGAACCCTGAGGAGGGAATGTTCCGTCTAGATAAAATCTCCAAACGGAGTGATCACCATCGAGTCCTTCCAGGATAGCAAGGGTTCCAGGTCAAAACGAGAGTCGGGGTCAAAGCCGAAGGAGGTGATGTCATAATTGAACACGGGAACTCCTCATCCGTTTACAGGATAGAGTACCTGTTCATCATTCCGATGGAACAAGCAGAGGAGTTCATTGTCTGGATGGATGATGAGTGGATTTACTGGATGCTCGAAGATAAAGTCCTATCTGAGAGGGTGTTCACGGTCAGCGCTACTCTTGTAGAACTTGAGGAGACCGCAATGACATCTCTCCACGTTTACGCTCCAGAAATCCTTGTTGTCGCCAATAACATCGACATCACACTGAATTACTGGCAAATATCCCGGATCTCGGATGACTACCTGATTCTCATCAACAACACATGGAGCTCCTTGGATCAACTTCCTTTCAAGGCAGTTCTCGTTTTAGGAGGGCCAGATCCCTATGAAGGTGTAGGAGATTTCGTTAGAAGGGTTTTACCCTCGAACTACTACGAACAGATGAGAACTGAGGAGTTAGTGCTTATGACGTACGTAAACAAAGTTCCCGTCATAGTGGCTGGAGGTCCAACGAGAAACGAGACGGCCAGGGTTGTTCCAGAAGCTATAGGCCTACTGTATTCCCTCCTACCTCCATAACTCGGGTTTCTAGGAACTAGGCTTAGAGACCGGTTTCTATGCCTAAGTACAGCCTGCTTAGCCTCGGATGATTTAGCAGCTCCTCAGGAGTTCCCTCAAAGTTCACCCTTCCGTCCACGAGCAAATACGCCTTGTCCCCTATCTCAAGGGCTCTTCTAGCGCTCTGCTCTACCAAGAGGATCGTTAGGCCTAGCTCATCCCTCAGGTCGACTATCTTCTGAAGTATCTGCCTCGCCAATTTCGGAGCCATATCGGTCGTGGGCTCGTCGAACATCATTAGCTTCGGCCTCCTGAGCAAGGCCATGGCTATTGCCAGCATGCGCCTCTCCCCTCCGCTCATCGTCCTCGCTCTCTTGTTCATCTTCTCTCTAAGGACGGGAAACATGTTGAGCACCTCCTCTATCCTGTCCTCAATTTCCTCCTTCCTGAGGGAATAGGAGGCGGTCACCAGGTTCTCCCTTACAGTTAGGTTGACGAAGACGTTCTCTACTTGGGGGAGGTAGGCAACTCCCATCTTCGCTATCTCGTGGGGCTTATACCTCGTCAGCTCTTTCCCATCGAGCCTTATGTTCCCGGAGTAGATTGTGGTTAAGCCGAAGATCGTCTTTAGCAGCGTTGATTTTCCGCTTCCATTTGGCCCCACTATTACCGTTATCTCACCGTCCTCCGCTTTCAGAGCAACATCAAACAGGACATGGAACTTCTTATACCCGGCATTAAGGTTCTCAACAAGTAACATGGGTTTTTACCTCCACCAGCCATCAGAGGTATGCCTCTATCACCTTCGGGTTCTCCATGACCTCTTCAGGTTTGCCTTCAGTTAATAACGTACCCCTGTCCAAGACGTAAACGTACTCCACGTACTTCAGGGCTATCTCAAGCCTGTGCTCTATGATGAAGAATGTGAGGTTCAGCTTGTCCCTAAGCTCCAGTATCCTGGAGCATATCTCGTGCGCTAGAACTGGGTTGACACCAGAAACGGGCTCGTCCATCATCAGCATCTTTGCGTCGCTCATCAGAGACCTTCCAATCTCTAAGAGCTTCATCTGCCCTCCGCTCAGCTCGTAAGAATAGCGATCCCAAAGGTGGTCTAGCTTTAGGAGTTCCAGGATCTTAAAGGCCTTCTCCACAAGCCTCTCCTCGTATTCCCTCCAGGTCCTCTTGAACGGGGCTTTAAGGATTACCTCCCCAGGATTCCCCCTAGCAGCTACGAGCAAGTTCTCCAGGACAGTGAGCTTCGTGAAA
>QMVU01000155.1 GCA_003661265.1 Thermoproteota archaeon
AGATAGGGATAAGGCTTCTAAACCTACTAAACGACGAGTTCCAAGTGCAATGTTTTGACCGCGTGCTCTTCTTCGGCTTCACTTCTGTATTCAAAAAAGCCCTGGATGAAGGGTATCCACTAATCTCTCTTGTCTCAAAGATTCTAAGGCTTTTGAAACCATCTGGAAGAGCTATACTCTCAGATATCCTCCCTAAGGCCGGTATTTTCTCCCGCTTAAAGGAGCTCGGCTTTGAAATGGTCGGGGACTTCACCTTCTGTCTGGACAAGTCATAGGTGGAGGCTTAACTTAAGTCCAAAATAGCGGAGAAGATAAGGATTATATTCTCGGATCGCTAAAATTAAATCATGGTCTCGTGGAGCAGAGCTTTTGGAGCTGCTGGCATGTACGTGGTTTTCCTGATAATCTGGGGCGTAATTAGTGGGATCTTCATCTTCGCTGGCATAATGACCGCTGGAACGCTGATCGCGTATGACCCGCTAACTGGACTTCCGAGGTTTAACCTGGCAGGTGCTGGCATAGGGTTAGTCCTCTTCCTGATAGGCTACGTGATCATACTCCTCGGGTCAATGGCAACCCTCTTCAAGATCCTCAGCGAAGTGGTGGCTGAGGAGGTCCAGAGGAGAATAAGCTTTACAGCCAGGAAGTGATCTCTAGGCAGCCCACAGGAGATGGGCAGCTAAGATGCGCCTAGTGCTATACCAAGGGCTATGATCCCCGAACCGAGCAAAGTTCTAGGGGTAGGAGCCTCCCCTCCAATCCAAGAAGTCAGCTGGGTTACCAGCGGACTCACTGCCGTTGCGAGGACCGGTATAGAGACCCCAAGTCTGCTCACGCTGTAATAGAAGAGGGTTAGACCTATGCCTATCCCAAGTCCCCCTCCGAGCGCGGCTTTCCTTAAGCCGTAACCTCCTGAAAAATCTGCCCTTGAAGCCATAAACGAGAAAACCACAGCCATTACGACTGATCCCCATGCGGACGCTGCGAATGGATTTACCTCCTCCAGCGCGAGCTTCATTATCATGGGGGAGATGGCCCAGAAAAGGGAAGCGATCAGTGACCACACGATGCCGGAGAGATCCCACTTACCATCCTCGTACAATAACCAGATCCCAAATACGCTTAGGAAGGCTCCAGATATAACGCCTAGTGATATAGGCTCCCCAAGCGAGAGGTTTGAGAGGAGAGTCGCCCACAGTATGTATGTGAAGCCCACTGGAGTCGCCTTTCCGGCTCCAGCTATCTTTATTCCCCTGAAGAAGGCGTAGTCCCCGATGACCGCACCCAGAAAAGCGTTAAGCGTTATGTAGGAGAAGGCCCTTAAGCTAGGAACCTCGAATAGTCCAAGGAAAGTAGTTACAACCCAGCTTACGGCTAGGGCGCCCCAGCTCTTCCAGGCATTTGCGCAAACAGGTCCCTTGCTTCTTACAGCTTCTGAGTACAGGGTAGGCGTTATCCCCCATAGCACACCGGTTGTGATTGCTGAGAGGAAGGCTAGCGTCTCCATCCCTCTTCCCTCGACCGCAGCGAATATTAAACTTCACCGCTAGCTGATCTTGTTGCGATGGCCTATCCTCAACAGAGAGCTAAGAGCATGAGGTCTCCTCCTGTTTAGATTGTTTTCCCATGCTAAGTAACCATTTTGCCGGAAAATCGTTAAATACAACAATTTCTAGCTCGTCTCATAATGAAGAAAACTCTCTATCTGCTAACTCTCCTTCTTCCTGTTTTAATGGTTCCAACATCGACTTTAGGTTTCAGGCAAGATGTCCCGTCCCTTGCACACGCGGATGAATTGCTAACAGTTGAAGTCACCCCTTCGGTGAACGAGACATATCCCGGGGGATACGTCACCTACTCCATAGAGGTTGGAGGTAGCTACGTTGGAACAGCGTCTCTTTCCTGTGAATGGTCCTTTTTCACACCTCCAGGCGTAAATCTTTCCATAGAGCCGGAGGAGGGGTCAGTCCCATTTACAGCTTTGTTGAGGATAAACACGAGCTCATACACTCCTCCCGGAAATTACAGCCTGATCGTGGTCGCGAAGGGAACAGGAGGGGGTCCAAAGGCGGAGAAAGGGGTAATTCTTCGCGTCAAGACCCCAGATTTCTCCATTTCTGTGATCCCTGACTACAGGTCGGTGCAGGCGGGGCAGTCAACCACGTTTAGCGTGGTGGTAACCCCAACTCAGGGGTTTTACAGCAAGGTGGTCCTAAACATATCTGGACTTCCTCCTGGAGCAAGCTACAAGTTCTCAGTGGAGTCACAAAACCCTCCCTTCACCTCAACCTTGGCCATAACGACCTCGGATGTGACGCCAGAGGGGACCTACAGGGTAGCAGTAGTGGGAACCGGGGGAGGAAGGACTCACACCGTGATCGTAACATTGGAAGTCTTGGAGGCCTTTGGCTTCAAGATATCGGTTTCTCCAACGTATGGAAATACCACACAGGGAGGATCGGTGAGCTATGAGGTCAACGTAACAGCCCTAGGTGATTTCAACCTTCCAGTCTCGATCATGGTGGCAGGTCTGCCCGCCGGCTGCTCCATCGTCGCAAGCACGAACAACGTTCCTCCGGATTACATCGCGACCTTGACTATAAGGACGAGCAATGAGACTCCAGAAGGGACGTACACGCTTCACGTCGTGGGATTTGGAGGCGGGATGAGCAAGCACTCGAACTCATTTGTGATGGAGGTCCTCCCGACACCAACCCCATCTCCAACTCCAACCCCATCTCCAACTCCAACCCCATCTCCAACTCCGGCGCCAGAGAGGTTCGACTTCAGGATATCGGCGTATCCATCCGAGCTCGCAGTTAAACCAGGCTCAACTGCTTCCATAAAGGTGGAGGTGACCCTCCTATCCGGAAGCCCAGAGCCAGTGGAGCTTAGCGTTGAGGGACTTCCAAGGGATGCGTCCTTCTCCCTCTTCCCGTCCACAGTCTTGCCCAGCGGGACAGCCAACCTCAGCATAACATTTGGGAAGGCAGGAACTTATACGTTGGTGATAAGGGGGAGGGGCGGAGGTCTAACTAGGGAGACTTCCGTTGTCTTAAAGGTGGAAGAGGAGAAGAGGTGCGTCATAGCCACCGCAACTTACGGATCTGAGCTCTCACCTCAGGTTCAGGAGCTAAGGGATTTCAGGGATAACGTCGTCATGAAAACCTCCGCCGGAAGGCAATTCATGAGGGCCTTCAACTCCTTCTATTACTCCTGGAGCACGCCAGTCGCTGAATTCATTTCAAAGCACGAAGGTGTAAGGAAGGTGTTTAGGTGGACCCTCCTCCCCCTGTTACGCGTTCTCGGCATCTCGAGGGTTATTTACGAGCGAATTTCGTTCAACCAGGAGCTGGGGATAATTATCGCTGGCTTCGTCGCAAGCTCCTTGATAGGGATTGTCTACCTAACTCCTGTGTTCCTTAGCTTATTCCTAAAGAAAGGCCTCTTTCTAGGGAGAAGGGCCTCACTTCCGCTCATCTTAAGCCTCCTCCTGTTGGTCATCGGGGAAGCCCTCAGATCTCCCACCCTCCTGACGATAGGGAGCTCTCTACTTGTGGTTTCCTCAGCGATCTTAGCGCCAGCCGCCTTGATAAGCCTGCTGACCCTCGTGAGGGATCACTTATCCTTAAAAGCCCCCACTGGCTGATGGGTTGGATGATCTGTTGCTAGTAACCTCGGTGGAATGGCCCAGAGAAAGCTTGGTAAATGAATTATTGAGGAAAATGAGGATTAGAGAGTATGAAGTTAGGAAAATCCTCCTGCCATATTACTCCGTCAGTTACGACGTCCTAACTGAGAGGGGGATTTCAAAAGGGGGCAGAACTGCAGTTAACGTGAGCTTCCTGGATTTTCCCAAGAAGCTGGACCAGGCCATCCCCCTTTTCAGGCCCTCGCTCCTAAAGCAGGAGGTTGAGAAGGGGGCTGAGGATGCCCTTGCTTGTCCTGTGAGCAAGCTGGGCATAGAGTCCTTTTTCCTCAACATCTCAAGCTGGGCTAGGGAGAC
>QMVU01000156.1 GCA_003661265.1 Thermoproteota archaeon
GAAAGTAAAGGGAGAAGTCCTCCATGTTGAGGAACCCAGTGACGTAGGAGCGGAGGAAGCAGATGCTATAATTGTCCTCTCGAGACATAGTGGAACTCCCGGAGGTCCTATTATAACAACACATGTTCCTGGAAATTTTGGACCGGCTATCTACGGTGGAAAGGACAAGAAGATAGGCATAGCAATGCCTTTCTTCATGAAGAATTTCCTAAGAGCTATAGAGGACAAGGCCAGGGAAATAGGATATCCAATTGCCCTTGAACCAACGCATCACGGTCCTTCGCTTGACATTCCTATGGCCTTCGTAGAGGTGGGAAGCACTGAGGAAAATTGGAAAGATCTTAGAGCTTGTAAATTAGTAGCTCTTTCTACAATCGAAGCCCTGAAAATGGAAGAAGAGAAGAAGTACACGCCAGCCATAGCAATAGGGGGACCTCATCTGAATTCAAAATTCTCCAAGCTGGAGCTAGTTTCTGAGTACGCGATAGGTCACTTCATAAGGAAATTGGACACGGAATATTTGGATCTGGAGATGCTGAGAGAGGCGATAAATAGAAATACGATTAAAGCGCGTGTAGCAATTCTCGATTGGAAAGGGATCCGAGGAGAGAGAAGAAGAGAGATAGTCAAGTCATTAGAGCATCTAGACGTACAGGTAATCAGGGCTAGGAATGCCCTGAGAGGAGAGAAACTTGCGTAAAGAGCGTCCCAAATACACAACTCTTTTCTTTTTCGATAGAACTGTCCCAAGAGAGTTATACTATAAGATCCAAAGGAGACTCAACATAATGGGATATGGCGCTGTCTGGCAGCCAAACTCAGCCATGAGAGGCGCGAGGAACCTGGAGGAGATATGTACCTACTGTAAGGCGAGAGGAATAAAGATTATTGCGTCCTTTTACCGGGACTTAAGATTGCCTAAACAATTCGAGGGAGAGCTATTGCTCCTGCATCTCAAAGGAGGGAGACACAAAAGCGTAAATAAGATAATATCTCTGCTCTTTTCATCCTTACGTCGTTTTGAAAGGGAAAAAACGGACAAGTAATCCTTTAAGGAGTGCGCTGAGGAAATGTCCCCTTCTTTCATCAAAGACTGATGAGGGAAAAGATTTAATACTTCACCCATTATCGCTTATTGAAGGGAGGAACTGAGAGATCTTGCTCGGACTTTCCTCCAACTCTAAGGAGGATTCAAATAAGAAAATTTCGATTACTCGTTTGGTTTTTGATGTCGTCAAACCCCATAAACCAGATATTGTAGAGTTGTCAGAAGCCATTGCAAAGCTGAATGGTGTGAAAAGAGTCGATATAGACGTTAAGGACTATGATTCCAACATCGAGAGGCTAAGGCTTGTTACAGTCGGAGATAGCCTGGATCTAGAGATAATTAAAAAGACAATAAAGGAATATGGGGGAAATGTAGCCAGCTTAGATGGTGTGAGCACTCTAGGGGAATCTGAGGAAGAGAAGTAAAAGATTCAAGAGCTGAGCAAGCATATGGCTAACTTGAAAATTTACCTTGAAACACATGGTTGTACAATGAACAGAGCAGACTCAGAGGCGATTCTCCAAATCTTAGTGGAGGCCGGTTTTAAGCCAGTATTCTCGCCCGATGAGGCTGATGTTCTATTACTTAACACCTGTAATGTGAAGCAACCTACGGAACAGAGAATGCTAAGTAGAGCCAGAGCTTTGTCCGCACTTAACAAACCACTCATAATAACAGGTTGTATGGCAGCAACTCAACCAGCTCTACTGAGGAAGTATGCTTCAGCCTTAGTAGGACCCAAATCAATTGGCATAATTGCCGACGTAGTCAGAAGAGTTCTAGGTGGGGAAAGAGGTATTGAAATTGTGGAAGATTTGTCACTTAACAAGGCTTCCATGAAGAGGACCTCGTTCTCGAGAGTTTCAGCCGTCATACCCGTGGCTGAAGGATGTTTAGGAAAATGCACCTATTGCATAACGAGGTTTGCGCGGGGGAGACTTAGGAGCTTCCCTCCGGACTCCATCATCGAAGCAATAAGGACCCGTGTTGGTGAGGGATTTAAGGAAATATACCTGACAGCCCAGGACCTCGGAGTTTATGGTTGGGATATTGGAACAAACATATCTAGGCTTCTTAAAGCGATTAGAGGCATAAAAGGCAGGTTCAGGGTAAGGATCGGAATGATGAATCCTTGGGCTGTGAGAAGAATGATAGATGAGCTTCTAGATTCCTTCTCTGATGAGAGAATCTACAAGTTCTTCCACATTCCGGTTCAAAGCGGAAGTAATAAGGTGCTGAGGTTAATGAGAAGAGGCTATAGAGCTGAAGATTTCTTGGAAATTGTGAGGAGAATAAGAGAAAGGTATCCAATGAGCACGGTAGCAACAGACATAATAGTTGGATTTCCAGGGGAGACTGAGGAGGACTTCAGACAAACGATCTCCCTAATCCAAGAGGCTGAGCCTGAAGTTGTTAACATAAGCAAATTCGGTCCCAGACCGGGGACGCAAGCCTCTAAAATGAAAGGGCTTCCCTCGAAGGTTATAAAAGAGAGAAGTAAGATTTTAAGCAGATTCTGCGCTGAAATAAAGCTAAGAAGGAACAGTCAACTTATTGGGAAGGAATTTACTGTTCTAGTGACGGAAAGGTGTAGGGAAAAAGCCCAGGGGAGAACCGATTTTTACAGGCCAGTCCTACTAGATCAAGAGGCTAAACTTGGGAGCTTTTACGTTGTGAAGATTGTAGAAGCGAGAAGCAACTACCTCATTGGGGAGATTATAGAACCTATAGAGGAAGAGGTGATCGAGGCCTTTATCTCAAAGTAAGTTGTTAGCGGAGGTTGTCAAAAGCCCAAATTTTTCTTAATGCTCCCCCATACGTTGGATGAATGAGGATCCTACCCCTGGCCTTCGACAGCTTAGGAACCAGAAGCATGGCTACCCTAGTCGAAACTCCAGATCTAAGAATCCTAATAGACCCTGGGGCTGCTTTGGGCCCTTCAAGGTACGGCCTTCCTCCACACCCAATAGAAAAGCAGAGACTTAGAGAACATAAGCAAAAGATAAAAGTTGCGGCGAAGGAGGCCGACGTACTGATAATAACCCATTACCACTTCGATCACTACCTTCGTGATGCTCCGGAGATCTATGAGGATAAATTACTGCTGATAAAGGATCCAGAGAGCTGGATAAACGAGAGTCAGAGAAATAGGGCACGAGAACTCCTTTCAAAAATAGAGGGAAAGCCATTAGCAATAAAAATAGCAGATAAGAGGGAATTCTATTTTGGAAACACGAAAATAAAGTTCTCACAGCCATTCCCACACGGCAGGGAGGGAACGAAGTTAGGGTTTGTTCTTATGTGTTTGATAGAGTCAGAAGGTCAAAAAGTTTTGTTTTCAAGTGACATAGGAGGACCAAGCTACCCTCCAACAGCTGAGTGGATAATAAAGCACGCACCAGATCTTCTGATAATAGATGGGCCAGCTACCCTTTTTATTGGTTGGAAGGAGCCTTTAGAAACACTATTGAAGGCAAATGAACTTCTCATAGATATATTGGATCAGGTCAGGCCGAGGAAGGTGATAATTGATCATCACATAGTTAGGGATCTGGAGTGGAAGGAGAAGATAAGGCCGGTTATCGAAGCTGCTAGCAGGGAAGGTATCTGTGTAGAGACGGCGGCTGAGTTCCTTGGCATAAAGCCGGATTTTCTTGAGGCAAAAAGAAGGGAATTATATGGAGGAGGGGGATAGCTAGATTAAATTTCTATGGTTTCCCCAGGTTTCAGCTTGAGAACCTGTACCTCAATACCTTGCCGTCTAATTTCTTTCTCAAGATCTTCTGGAGTTCCCTTGAGCACTGGAAAAGTACCCCAATGCATAGGGACTACTATCCTCGACTTGAGCATCTTAACCGCTAGGGCTGCTTGAAGAGGGTCCATCGTATAGTATCCACCAATGGGTAGCATGGAAACCTCTGGGGAGTAAAGCTCACCGATCA
>QMVU01000157.1 GCA_003661265.1 Thermoproteota archaeon
TATGAGGAGAATTCCTACCAACATTAGGCCTACGGAAGCCGGTATCTTCTGTCCAAAAAGCTCCTGGATGAGCCAGTATCCCCCAGCTGTCACCATAACAGCTCCTATAATTATTATTAGGTTCTCAGAATTCGTTTCGGCTTTTGGAGCTGGAATTTCCCCTTTTCTAGCTCCTCCAGACTTATAGACGTAGGCTACCATGAGTATGACCAGAAGAGCTGCGATCCAGTGGAACATCAGGGCGAGTATTACTAGGACGAACGCTACTGCGGAATCCGATAGGTACTTCACTATGACGGCACCTAGGTCTGCAAGAAGGTCGGTTAAGCCCATTTCTGATCATGGAATACGAGGACTTACCGTATTTAACGACTCTGAAGAGATCTCTATTGATCAGATTTGTTGACAGGACGGGGGTGGAGGATGGTGAACGGAAGGTAATTTTTACCCGAAATACATGGCTCATCCATCCTTCTTCGAAAGCCTTTCCTCTGGAGCAGCCTCTCCTGCCTGTTAAATGAAATCTCTAGTAGCACAGCGGAGGATAGATAGAGGAAGGGTTCACCACAAACTTCTGGCTCTCATCGAAACCTTCTCCACATTCCTAGAGCTATAAGACTCCCTTCATCTCCTTTCCATACCTCTCAAGGAACTCTATCATGAATTCGTGCCTCCCCTTTGCCAACCTTTTTCCCTCTTCTGTTAGGATCAGGTCCTTCAACCAGAGGAGCTTAGAAGCAAAGTGATATATTGCGCTAGGATCCGGTCCTTTTAAGTTCATCTTGAGTTTTGGAGGGTTTCTTGGATCCCACTCAAGCTTTCCCAGACCTTCCGGGCAACCGTATGCCCCAGCAAAGGCGAATGCCCTAGCCACCCCTCTGGCCCCCATCGCGTCGAGTAGATCCGCGTCCCTGAGGACCTTAGCCTCGAGGAGATCTGGCTCGATTCCCCTTTCGTATGCCTCGTAAGAGGCAGTAACTATGGTCCTAATTATCTTCTCTATCTCCCCATCCGAGAACCCCATCCCCCTGAGGAAGTTCGCCGCTTCGTTGGCGCTAGCTCTGCTGTGCTCCTCATGTTCTCCGACGGATTCCCTAGAAACGATGTCGTGGAAGTAGGCCGCTGGAATGAGCACCCTCATGTTAGCGCCTTCCCTTTCACCTATCCTCCTTGCTAGGCTGACAACGCACTCAATGTGATCCCATCCATGAGCTATGTCGTTCTTCCTCACCCTTTCCCTCACGTAATCCCTGATCCTCTTTTCCTCCTCCGGACTTAGCTTCCCGGTTCTCATCTAGTCCCATATGCCCTTCAAATTTTAAATCAAATCTCCCCTCAAAAGGAGGGCTAAAACGTGATGACGTGAATCTCCTGGCTGAAGCCTAGAAGTTTGGCTACCATCCTCAGCACTAGGATCGTGAGGATCACGACTACAAAGGATTTGCTTAAATCCAGGTTCGTTGACTCCTTGGTTGCGAAGAGGAGGAGGATGAGGGTCCATAGAGCTAAAGCTGGTTGCACTACGTATCTAATGCCTATGAGAAGTAAAGAGTACTCCAGCTCGCCCACCCTTACAAGGTTGAGGAAGAGAGCCAGCCTGATGAGCAACAGGATAAGCTCGGGAAGTTGAGCTCTGAGGCAACTAGTTAAAAACAACGTAGTTGAAGGTCTGATTGCGTAAATTCCAGCGGATAGGCCTAAGACCAATGCGAAGGTTCCTAGGAATATGAAGAGGACTTCCATAATTGCCCTAGTTCCCAGGAGTGAGGATAAGAGGAACAGGAGACCTCCCAGTGAGAGGGAAACGAGGACAGCTCCCGCACCCTTATGGGTGAAGGCCCTCCTCGGATTCGTGCAAAGATCAAGAAAGCTGGATACAGCCTCTGATAGGAAGGTCCAAGGGGAGGGGGGTCGCCTCTCAAGTCTTTGAGGTTTTCTGATCTCCTGTCGTAGGAATTCAAGTAGCTTGTAGGCTAGGATCCCCATTTCACTTAGGCTATAGGTTCCATCCTCGTCCTTGTCCAGAAGGGACTCCATTTTCGAGAGGTGATAGTTCAGCACCCCCGACTGAATGCTTAGCTCCGAGAGAAGAGAACTATACTTCATAGGACCTTTTTCTGCCAGCAATAGGATGATTTTCCTTCTTATCTCGTGACCTATGCCCTCGATGACGGCGTTTACCTCCGAGCTGGACACCACTTATCCCACCCATTTAGACCGGTCTTAAACAAAAACTGAGGGAGGTCATGACCACCCACCAACCAACGATCTTATGAAGAAAACTTCGCCTCCCTCGGCTACTTTAAGGAGAGGACTGCTGGTAGATTGCCGAGAATCCTCCCCATACGCCAAAGCCAGGTTCCATTGTCCATAAAGGGAATAATTAAGAATAATTTTGGGTGGTTAAGCCCAATGCCCGCAGATCCTGTGACGGGGGACGTTCTCACCGTAGCGATAATAGGAGCTGGACAGGTTGGCGGAGCAGCTGCTAAGGTCCTTGCAGAAAGCGGAAGATGGAGGGTAATTGCCACAAGAAGGCACATAGAGGCTATAAAGGATCTGGAAAGGCTGGGGGTTAAGCTTTCCACCGATAACGTTGGCGCGGCTAGAGAGGCTGATGTCGTGATATTGGCCGTTAAACCGAACAAGGCAGTTACCGTGATGAAGGAAATAGCTGATGAGGTCTCCGGTAAGCTGGTGATCTCATTTGCTGCAGCCATAACCCTAGATGTGCTTAAACTCGTTGCTCCGAAGGCTGAAATAGTGAGAGCCATGCCTAACATAGCGTTGATGGTAAAGGAGTCCTTCACAGCGTACTCTGCTCCGAACGATATAAGCCATGAGGCCAGAGAGCTGGCTGAGAGGGTCCTGTCGGAGTTCGGCGAAGTGGTAAGGGTGGACGAGTCCCTAATGGACGCGGTCACTGGGCTGAGCGGAAGCGGTCCAGCTTATGCGGCCATCTTCATAGAGGCCCTGGCCTATGCAGGACTAAAGGTGGGTCTATCGAGGGAAGTGGCGCTTAGAAGCGCGGCAAGGACCCTGCTTGGGACGGCAAAACTCGTGCTTGACCTGAACCTTCACCCAGCGAAGGTGAAGGAGATGGTGATAACCCCCGGAGGGACGACTATAGAGGGGATCTATCACATAGAGGAGAGCGGGATAAGATCCTCCGTAATGAGGGCTGTCGATGCCGCTACGAGGAGGTGTAAGGAGATCACCAATTCCCTGGAGGAGGCATTCAATAGGAGCTTTAAGGGCTGAGAAATCTTATAGTTTACGGAAGTACAGCTAATCAGCTTTTCAGGTTTGCTCTGCTTTATCCTCGCCCTTACAAGCCTTCATAAAAATTGGAAAAAGCATCGCTTAAATGATTAGAGAGGAATAGTCTCCCAGCTCAAGGTGCGAGGATATTCCTAAGATCCTGGATACCCGAAGAACCCGAAAAGAGGAGTAGACGCTATCTGCATACATGGATTGAGTTCTCATGGTGGTGAATTTCACACGGTTGGCAGCTACTTCTCTTCGAAGGGATTTTGGGTATTTGCCTTAGATCTTCGCGGAAATGGCCTCTCAGGAACGAGAGGGGATGCTACGCTCGAGGAACAATTGGTTGACATCGAAACGATAGTTGACGTCATTAAGAAAAGGGTCTCTAGGGAGAACCTTTGGATCCTAGCACATAGCTTGGCTGCGGCTATGCTCTGAGGTATTGCGTCGATAAACCGAGGGAAGTCAAGGGCCTGGTCTTGATAGCTCCGCCCGTAAAACTCCTCATGAAACACTCGCCGAAGACCCTCTTTATAATGCTTACAATGGGCTTTCGCCTTGTAATAGCGCCTAAATCCAAGCTAGATGTCTCATTTATGAGAGATGAATTTAAGGAAAGCAGCTTTGGGAGGAGCATCTTGGAGGATCCCAGTTGCGTGAAGAGGTACACATGCCGATATCTCA
>QMVU01000158.1 GCA_003661265.1 Thermoproteota archaeon
CCATTCTCCCCTGGAAAGTGCCCCTATCCTCGGAAGGTTTATCGTCACGACTCCTATGCTGCCGGTGGCATCCGGTACAGCCCAAAGACCCCTTGCTCCCCGAGACTTTCTGAGTTCCTCTTCTACATCCTCTAGAATCGAGTTAAGCTCGAAGTTCATCACCTTTTCCATATCTAGCGTTAGTCTGCAACACATGCTAAACAAACTCTCAACTTCAGCGGCATTACCATTTAACAGGTAGGCAGATCCTCTCTTTGAAAGAGCTTCAAAGATAAGATCAGTAAGTCCATCCCACTTGCTCCCTTCCCAATCAAAGTCCTTTGTAACCATAAGAGTGGGAATTGGGAAGCTGAAGGGCTGCCCTAATGCATCTCCCTCAATTAAAAGGCTGAAAAGCTCTTTTGCTACTAAAACAGCTTCATCTAGATAATCTCCAAGCTTTCCAACAATTTTTCCTCCTACAACAGCATCTTCCTGTAAGAACTGTTTGTTAGTATCAAGAAGAACGGTTATGTTAGTGAAAGCTGACTGAAAGCCTATTCTGGTCGGATAATTGAGATCAAAAAGCATTCTTTGCAGCATCTGTTTTACTGCCTTTGGAGAGGGCTTATCATGTTTAACGAAGGCACCAAGGTACAAGTCAAAGGCAGAAACCGCTTGAGCGCCAGTCCATTCTTGTGCTGCAGTACAGAAGAAGCTTACAAGTTGAGATACAGCTGTATCTGCGTGCTTTGGAGGCCTCGAAACCATCGTCGGAGTTACAAGACCGCTAAGAAGTAATTTCTTGTAAGACCAGCCGGTGCAGTAGGGGAGATATAGGGAATGGGGGAGCTTATGGATGTGAATGTCTCCTTCAAAGTGCATCCTAACTGCTTTCTCCGGGAGATATTCGAGAAGTAAGGATTCCTTTTTTAATAGCTTGTCAAGGAGGAATTTCACGAAACCACCATAAGATATGTCTATGTTTGCGTTTTCCTGGACTTCCCAGTCGATCCTATCATAATAAGCCTTCTCTAACGCAACAACTCCATCGTTCAAATCCAACTCTGTCTTCATTCTCAGTTAGAATCCCAACTCCTTTAATAAAGCTTATTCGTATGTTTCCTCTGTGTGAATAAGTGGTAAAAAAGGATACACCATACTATAACTTTTTCTGATGATAATATCTAATCTCCCCCTCTGTGAATCTTGGTCAATGAAAACGAGGAAATTCCCTGCCTTTTTTTATAAAGAAAAACTATAACTTTTTCCATCTGGATTTCTCCTTACGTTTAGCATGCGCTTCATCGCTGAACTTAGCTTCATTATTATACATCCCAGTTCTCCTGGCTACTTCACTTATTCTCTCAGAATAAAATCTAGAAGCATTTAAGGGCAAGTTACTGCCATTAAAAAGGGGAATGGGTTACGCATGTCCTCTCTCCTTTAAATACTCAATTATCTTTGCGGGTAAGAAGGAGGCCAGGGCTACTGTGGACAAGACGAAAGAGGATGTTGAGATCAATAGAACGTTTGAAGACCCCAACGCCTCTCCTAGGGCTGCTAGTATGATGCTTATAGCCCATAGAAGCATCAAGATCCGTCTTACTTTAGCTCTTGAGGGATAAGGATTATTGATGTTATCGGGGAGAAGTATATGAGGCCTACGAAGAAGCTTGCTATCAGTCCGGCCAAGAAGGCTGCTGCTTCAGGATGAGAACTGAATATTGGGATAGTAACCATCTTTGCAATTCTTAAGACGTAGATCAATGGCCTTATTGCTATCCTTGCCAACTCCTTGCCTAGTCATGGGAAGCCACGAAGTTCGCCAGCGTTGGAGCCCAGCTGTAATAGGAAGGCGTTAAAAGCCCTCATGAACTGGCTTCCTGCTATCGTAGTCCCTATGAAATTGTCCCTAAATGTCCTGAGTTCCTGAACCTCGTCCTCAAGCTCTGAACCGTATGCTGCAGTTGCTATCACGCACTTCCTCTTAGCTGCTATGGTAACGCTCACGCTTGCTGTCCTCGTAACCCCTCCTCCAATCGCAGTTACCACTACAGTGAAGGTTCCGGTAGTAGATCAGCCGTTATCAAGATGGAAGCCGTACCTGGAGGAGTTAAGCTTGGAGGACTTATCGTCACAGAAGTATCAGGCGGCAGGCCCGAAACCTGTATGCTGACCTCCTGAGCCCCCTGACACCAGTTCCAGGGAAGCCGCTATGGACGCAGATTCCCCTTGTCCTATGGACAGGCTGGTTGGTGAAACCGAGAGGGAGAGGTCGAGCACATTGGCAGCACCGCAGTCCCGGGCTTAGGAGGGAAGGGCATAGTAGATGTCCTAATAATAGCGGAGAAGGATAACATGCTGAGGATAATTGAGGTATTGGAATCGAGGGGCTTCAGGTACAACCCTGAACCCCCGGAAAGGCTCTTCGTCTCCGGCCCCTTCTACTACAAGGGAAGGGAGCTCCACATCCACATTCACATAACCTACTTTGGGAGAGAGGAGCAAAGGGAGAAGCTGCTGTTCAGGGATTACCTCAGGAGACACCCTGAGGAGGCCAGGAGATACTATGAGCTCAAGAAGCTGTGGAGCAAGGAGGCTGCAGATGGTTCTGAGTACACAGAACTAAAGACGAGGTACATCATGGAGGTTCTGGAAAAGGCAAGGAAAGAGGAGGGGAATAAAAGATAGAGAGGCTTCTGCTCATCCGAAGCTAAGAGACTCCAAGCCGCAGTTAACCTCCGTATTTCTTCTTCAACTCCTCATAAACCTCCCTGCTTATCCTCCCCTGTTTATAAGCTTCCTCGAGTTTCTTTAGCAGTTCCTTTCTCCTGTCAACCTTAGCTGTCCTAAGCTCCTCTATCTGAACTTTTATCTCCTTTGCTACCTTCACGTAGTCCCTGAACTTCTGCATGGCCCTCAGTCCCATGTCTAAGTACGGGACTATAGAGGCGGCAACCGTGATGAATGCCGCTAACCTCTGCCTGAAGATAAAACCAGCTCCAAGCAAGACAACTAGTATTGGAACTACTACTAACAGGTTTTTTGGTATAAAAGAGAGCTTCAGAAGGGATTTGAGTCCTGATATCGATGGCCTCCTTATCTCGGAGGGCGAGAAGTGATACTGGGAGATGAAAAGGACGGATGCCGTTGCCGCGTAAAGCGTCCCTGAGACGAGTTCCCAGCCGAGTACCATCTTCAGGAGCGAGACATCTATGTCATAGTGCAGCAGGTAGAGATATGAGTAGCTGGATATCTTAACGTAGGCCCAGGCGAACTCTATGGCGGAGTCTAGGAGCAAAGAAAGGTATGTGGCTAATATGAAAATCTTTAGCCCCTTCTTCCTGTAGACAAGACCCGGGAGGTAACCGTAGAGGAAGGAAGCCACTACCGGGATGACCAAGTGTTGACCTAGTTCTAGGGGGAGGGAGCCCGGGATGTAGTAGGCTTGGGGGATGTGTTGCGTAAATAGCATGGAGATCCCAGTCAGGAATCCTGCCATTGGAGAAGCTGCGCATCCAACCAGGATAAGCAGGGGATCTAATATGTGGAAGAGCCAAATTCCCAAGTAGGGGGAAACGTTAAAGGCACTTATTAACGCGGGGAATAGGAGCTGAGTTATTAGAAGCCTGTAAATGCCTAATATTAACGCTATGGTCGTTAGGAACTTCCAGCTAATTCCCATGGCCTTTGAGTAAAGGATGAGGGGGATCATGGTAAGTGCGAGGGTTCCTATACCTATCGCGATCGCCCTGATGACAGCTTTATCGTTCGAGTAGGAGAGCTCAGCGTAGAAGATCGCGGGTACCGACCTGTTCTCAAAGAGATCGGTAAATGACCAGGAGTACATCAATCTTCCATCCTCTAGAGTACTCACTTCTGCTTCCGGGCTTGTTAGGTCTGCAACCGTGGCAAAAGGGAGGAGGAGGCTGTAATGAACGCTGCAGAGGTCGGAGAGAGGGTA
>QMVU01000159.1 GCA_003661265.1 Thermoproteota archaeon
GTAATGGCTCTAAGATTTATTCCAGTTTTAGCAGAGGACGCTCAAAACATAATTGCTGCACAACAGTCTAGGGGTCTAGAACTAAGTAAGGGCGGTCTCTTAACCAGGATTAGGAAAATGATACCGATATTAGTACCATTGGTTGTTCTTGCAATTAGAAGAGCTCAACAACTTGCGGAGGCCCTAGAGAGCAGGGCTTTCGGGTCTGAAAGAAGATCCAGCTATTATGAATACAGAATATCCAGGCATGATGCCCTGGTGATCTTCTATCTCGTGTTATCTTTATGTTTTTCACTTTATTTGAAAAGATGCGGCCTAATTGCATAGCCAAAATTTAACCTTAGAGAGACCCTCTTGTTTCCTCTCCGTAAGACTCTCTCCTTTATGATCAAACGTTATTGTAATAACTATACTCTATGTTTCAACTCGGGCTCTGTTGATAGGCTCCTATCATGGAGTGGAAGTTATAGTCTGTGTGTAAATTCAAATATTCCTTCGGAGTGGAAGTACCATCATTTCACGTCCCAGCTATCTCTATCAACATATCGCATCACAAGTTTTAGAACGTTTAATCCTATTCAGATATCTCGAAATTTAATAATCAGAAGACTCCAAGCTATCTAGACCTCCAAAAATCTACATGTAAAATACTTTTATAGAAGGGTGACTATCAAGATGGAAACACTGCCCTTCGGGCAACCAAGAATTGTTTCCAGGATTTTCAGGGATAAAAGGGTTTTAAGAGAGAGTTATCTTCCTCCAACTCTCCCTGGAAGAGAATCACAAATGGAGGAGTTTGAAGCTTTACTGGCTCCTTTATACTATAACGAGCCAGCTCCAAACATCCTCTTTATTGGCAAGACAGGTACAGGCAAAACGGCAGTAGTTAAGCAAATTTTAGCTAGAAAGGAGGCTGAATTCAAGAATAGTTATGTTAGGTTCGAGTACATAAATTGTTCAAGAGCTAACACAGCATATAGGGTCTTCTACAAATTAAATAGAATTTTTGGGATTTTAGTACCCCCAAGCGGGCTTCCCTTCGATGTTCTATATGATAGGTTCTTTGAAGCGCTTTCTAGCTCCAAAATTCGCTTAGTTGTCATTTTAGATGAAATAGATATTCCCTCTAGAAGAGGAGACAGACTCCTCTACAGCTTATCGAGGATTAACTCGGACCTTAATGAGGAAACTACTTCGCTTACCGTTGTAGGGATAGCTAACACCGTAAACTTCATCGATCGCCTCGATGAGAGGGCTAGAAGCTCCTTTAATCCCGCCGTAATATACTTCCCGCCCTATAATGCGGACGAGCTCAAGGCAATCCTCCTTCAACGGGCTCATCTAGGACTTAGAGATGGCACATGGGAGGAGGGAGCCATAAACTACATTGCTGCTAAGATCGCAAGGGAAAGTGGGGATGCTAGGCGCGCAATAGATGTGTTAAGGATGGCGGCAGAGATAGCTGAGAAGGAAAATAGCATCAAACTAACAATAGAACACGCAAGGAAGGCTATGGATGCTGTTAACGAGCAGGAGCTAGGTTTGGCCATAAGATCGCTGCCTCTTCACCACAAATTTGTTCTCTTAGCTATTGCGAAACTTCTAGCATCAGGAGACGAGAGGCCAGGAACCGGAAAGATATACCGAAGTTACTTAACTATAACAAGAATGCACATGGCAGAGCCCTTAACGATGAGGAGAGTAAGCGGTATTATAAACGAACTCGCCTCTCAAGGTCTTATAGAAACCAAGATGAGTTATGGTGGGGCCTACGGTAACACCAAGGTGGTGACTTCGTTAATAGTCGCTCCTGAAAGGGCCCTAAAACTCTTAGGATCCGCTGGCCTCAGATAGTTATTTAGCGAAATGCATTATCCTAACGTCGAGGGTTCTTAAATTTACGATGGCTGCAGTTCCTGTAGTAGGAGTAACTTCCATGCTCTCTAAGTAGGGAGTTTGATCCTGAAAAGTACCAGTATTAACTATCTTCACTCTCTTATACTCATCCACTCCGTAAACGTGGATATGGCCTGTATGAAATACCTCTGGAACTTTGTCTATTACAAGCCAATCGTATGGTTGGGGTGCAATAGGACTTTCGCCGTATACCGGCACCAAAGATCTAGCCTTAAGCAACTCTTTCATAGCTTGAGGGACGGTTTCAGGTGAAATCGGCTGAAGTCCCGGAACATGTTTGAATATAGCATTTAAGCTCCTTCCATGGTATATTAAGAATCTGACACCATGTAATTTAATGTAACAGGGATTTGGGAGGAGCAAAACTTCTCTTCCCATGCCTAATAGGGGAGAAACATAGTGTTCGGGGACTTTGGGTTGAGGCTCGGCTTGTCTCACTGGTTCGTGATTTCCTGGAGCATATATTATCGTTATATGTTCCGGTATCTTGGAGAGAAGCTCTGCTGCCATTTTATACTGCTCAAAAATGTCTGTTATCATTAGCTCCTCTTCTTGGTTCGGATAAACTCCTATGCCATCCACCAGATCTCCTGCTATAACCAAATATTTGACCAACCTGGCCTTAGAAGTGTGAAGCCATCTAACAAAAGAATTAAAGGCCTTTTCATTAAAATACAAGCTGCCTATGTGTAAATCAGAGATTAAGACTGCTTTTACATTCTTCTCAGCTCTGTTGGGTTCATGTTCTTGAATATCAGGCTGGATTATCCTCTCAACACTTAGTCCGCCGTTCCCCGTAGCAGTGCCCTTTAGAGCTATCACTTGATCTAAAGTAATTCTTTCCCCGATCCTTTTGTATTCTGGAGGAACGAATGCAGGCATAGATCCTGTCTTGTCCTCTATTGTCATTACCAGAACTCTCTTATCCCTACTCTCAATCTTTTCGCGTATTAATCCAATTACTAGCAGGCTGTCCCCTTTCTTAGCTATTTTTGCTTCAGCAACACTTCTCGCTCTATTACGAAGATTCTCCCCAAATAGGTTAAAGATCCTTTCGTATCTAGAGAGGAAGTATTCGATGAACTCCTCGAGCTCTCCCCTTACAGCTTTAATTTCCGGAGCTTCTTCTATTTCAATAGCGGATTCGATCTTCTCTT
Organism: Thermoproteota archaeon; assembly: GCA_003661265.1. Taxonomy (GTDB): domain Archaea; phylum Korarchaeota; class Korarchaeia; order Korarchaeales; family Korarchaeaceae; genus QMVU01. The sequence continues at coordinate 3,075 of QMVU01000159.1, forward strand.
CTTGCTGAAGAGCTTCCCTCGCGTCAGTAGCCTTAGATTTACTTTCTAGGGCTTTTTTTATGGCTTCTAGGTGTCTGGGAAGGACTACAGCAACATCCTCTCCTAGCAGATGAAGGTTATCGAGATAAATTTTGTAGTCGACTTCTTTTAGAAAGCTAAGAGCTTCTGGTGATACACTCACCCCTCTTTCGGCAAAATCTCTGATGATGTTCTCTAATTCTCTTCTCTCCATCTTCAACACAATGTTATTTTGCGAATTTATAGAGGTTTTCAAGGTTATGACATCTGCGTAGTGTTAAAATTATCAGAAGATAATTATATTCATCCAGAACCTTGATAGTGTGAGCCGGGGTACCCTAGCCAGAGGCTCGATCCGGCTAAGAAGGGGGCCGGACTCGAGATCCGGTGGCCCACTCGGGCCGCGTGGGTTCAAATCCCACCCCCGGCGCCATAATTAGTTGATATAGCTTCAATAGATGCATATTCCATTGGATTGGGTGGATTCCTTGAGAACTCCGTGCGAGTTAATTGAGCGTTACTTTCTCTCGGATTTAAAGATAAAAGTAGCAAAAAAGTTATGGGAAGCCGGATATAGGCAAAAAGACATCGGACAACTCTTTGGAGTTACTCAACCAGTTGTTAGCGAACTTGTGCGAGGAGAACCGAAATCCGGATTGTTCGATAAAGAAACGGAGAGGCTTGCTGAAGAAATTGTTAGACGCCTGAGAACTAACTGGGATGCGAGGACTGCCGTGGAGTTAATCTGCCAGAAGTGCAAGGACATGAAACTAAAGGGGGATTTTTGTCAAATACATTACAGTAACTTGCCCTCCTTAGGTAGCGGTTGTAACA
>QMVU01000160.1 GCA_003661265.1 Thermoproteota archaeon
AAACCATCGCTTATCTCATGTAAGAATAGGTCAAATCCGTCAGTTGCATAACTTGTTCCCATAGACTTACAGAAGCAATGCTCATCTGGATGACAGTCGATGCCTATCAAGATAGCATTTTTCTCCTTCTCTCTAAGTAGTACTTGGCTGCCATATCCTCAAGGTAGATTTTATCCAGTAACTTCAAGGCATGAATGTCACATGAGTGAATACCAAAGATTACCTTGCGCAGGTCGTCTTCGATGACCTCCCTGAACTCTGCTCTTTTCTCATCAAACTCAAAGATTTCTCCTTTAATCCGACGAAGAATTTCTTTGGCGGAATAATCGTGCGATCATCTAGGGGTGACTTCTTTGAAATTATAAGCTGAGGATCCAGCCTTAACTGGACCATAAATTTTGCCATATTCCTGCAAGTTTTTGAAAAAGGCGTCAAAATCTTCCCTTGAAAGCTTCAAATACATCATTTTTTCTTCATCACCTAAAATTCGCTTGGATCACGGGCACCCATTACTCCCTGCACGACTGAGCATCTCGATTCTTTCACCCCTACTAGCAATGTGTTAGATAGCTCAAAAGGTCTAAAGGTCTAGAGTTTATCCGCGAATCAGCTCTCTTCTTCTCTTACACAAGTTCCGCATTCGCCTTTCAAGCCCATCCAACATGCGTATTCGCCGTAAACTTCGAGACAAGTCGGTTGTAAGACATTTAGGCATCCTCCACATAGTACATCCTTTGGCTCTGCTCCCTCACATCTCAATACAATGGCTGGACAGATGTACATACAGGCCCCACATTTTCTGCATACCTCAGAGGTCTTGTCAAATGGTGTCGTTATCCTTATCTTGTCACCTCTATTAACGAAGCCTATTGCTTTTGCCATCATCTGCTCCTCACACATTCTAACGCATAGCCCACAGTAAATGCAATCCTCCCACTTTGGCTTGAACCTAACCTTTTCAATTCCCATCTTGGCTGCCATATCTTGAAGCACTTTTGATGTCGGGCATTGGGAGATGAGAAGCTCCAGCATCATCTTTCTTGCTTTTATAACGCGTTCTGTAGCTGTTCGGACAACAAGTCCATCTTCAACAGGGTATGTACATGATGAGACCAACTTCGTTTTTTTGCCCTCACCGATCTCAACCAAGCAGAGCCGGCATCCTCCCCACGGTGAAAGCTCATCATGGTGGCATAGTGTTGGTATATCTATCCCCAGAAACCTTGCTGCGTCCAGAATAGTCCACCCCTCAGGTGCATCGAATTCAATTCCATCTATTATTATTTTTGGCATACAATATCCCCCCCTAAGACACGATCACCGCCCCAAACTTGCATACATCCCGGCATATTCCGCATTTTATGCATTTCTCTTGGATTATGGAGTGCGGTTCTTTGGGCTTGCCCGTTATGGCTCCTACTGGACAGTTTATCCTGCACGCATCACAACCAGTACATTTCTCAGGATCTATCGTGTATTTTATCAGTGCCTTGCATACTCCAGCAGGGCATCTTTTTTCCCTTATGTGAGCTAGGTATTCTTCTCTAAAATACCTCAGAGTTGTCAATACTGGATTTGGAGCCGTTTGCCCCAACCCACAGAGAGAAGCATCCTTAACCACGTTTGCCAGCTCCTCAAGGAGCTGAAGATCCTCTTCCGAAGCCTTTCCCTCAGTTATATCTGATAGAATCTCATACATCCTCTGGGTTCCCTCCCTGCACGACACGCATTTCCCGCAAGATTCGTCTTTAAGGAATTTCATGAAGTACTTTGCAGTATCGACCATGCACGTGTTTTCGTCCATCACTATAACACCTCCTGAACCCATCATGGAGCCTACTTCTGTCAATGATTCGTAATCTATAGGTAGATCAAATAGTTCTTCTGGTATACAACCCCCTGAGGGTCCGCCTATTTGCACTGCTTTGACCTTTTTACCATCGGGAGCCCCTCCGCCGATATCATATACAAGCTCCCTGATAGTGATCCCCATTGGGACTTCGACTAGACCAGAGTTTTTCACCTTTCCTACCAACGAAAATACCTTCGTGCCCTTGCTTGTCTTTGTACCAATACTTGAAAACCAATCTGCGCCTCTTTCTATTATATATGGGACGTTTGCCCAAGTTTTAACGTTGTTTATACATGTTGGTTTGCCAAAGAGCCCTTTTTCCGCTGGATATGGAGGTCTTTGCCTTGGTGATGGTCTTTTTCCTTCTATAGATTGCAATAGAGCAGTTTCTTCTCCACAGACAAACGCACCAGCGCCTTTAACTATTTCGATATCGAAACTGAACCCTGATCCCAGTATGTTTTCACCAAGCAAGCCTAACTCCCTTGCTTGATGTACTGCAAGTGTGGCATGCTTTACTGCAAGAGGATATTCGTATCGAACGTAGATCCAGCCCTTATTAGCCCCTATTGCGTAAGCACCTATTATCATCCCTTCTATGACAGAATGCGGATTTCCTTCTAGAACGCTTCTGTCCATGTATGCACCAGGATCTCCTTCATCACAGTTGCAAACGATGTATTTCACATCGCTTTTTTGCATTCTCGTTATCTCCCATTTTTTCCCTGTTGGAAAACCAGCTCCTCCTCTTCCTCTAAGACCAGATCTCTTTATTTCCTCTATTATTTCCTCAGGCTTCATTTGAAGGGCCTTTGCGAGAGCTTTATAGCCTCCTGTAGCTATATAGTCTTCTATGCTTGTTGGATCTATCAAACCGTTTTTAGAGAGGACAATCCTCTTTTGTTTGGCATAAAATGGAATCTCATATACGTGTTTTATCTTCCTTCCAGTGTTAGGATCTTCATAAAGCAGTCTATCTACAACTTCTCCCCTAGTCAACCTCTCCAATATTTCTGGAACATCCTCTGGCTTAACCCTTTGATAAAATATCTGCTCGGGATGAATTACAACTATCGGACCTCTTTCGCAGAAACCATGGCAGCCACTAACCTTGAGATCTATTTTGTTTTCTAGTCCCAACGATTTGATCTCCTTCTTAAATGCTTCTACTACTTCCATAGATCTGTTGGACCTACATCCTGTTCCCCCACATACTATGATACGGAGCTTCTTAGCTCTGTATTTTTCTTGCAGCTTCCTGCGTAAAGCCTCCAGATCTGCTATGGAGGTTATTCTCCTCATGCCTGTTTAGCCTCCTCCCTCATTCTCCTAATAATGGACAAGACCTTATTAGGCGTCATGTGCCCCCAATACTTACCATCAATGACTACCACGGGGCCAAGTGCACAGCAACCCAAGCAATAGACCGTCTCCAACGTGAAATTTAAATCTGGCGTAGTCTCCCCAGGATTTATCTTCAGTTCCCTAGAGATAGCGTCTACTATCCTTCTACCTCCACGAACATGGCATGCAGTCCCTAGACAAACCGTTATAACATGCCTCCCTTTGGGGACAAAGCTAAAAGACTTGTAGAATGTAGCAACTCCGTATACATCCACAAGGGGGATTTTCAGCCTATTTGCAACTTCCCTTAGTGCCTCTTCGGGCAGATAATTAAAGCGTTCTTGGATGTCTTGTAGTATAGGAACGAGGAATTTACCATGTTTTTCGATGCACTTATCAACAAACTCAGATATATCTGTCATGGAGATCACTACGCCTTTTCCTTAAGTTAGTTCAGCAGTCAAGTATTCTCTCTACTTCCTCTTCATCACATTCCATTATGTACTTTATGCCACTTATTTCGCTTGCTTCCCTGGTCAAAGCTGCAATATCATCTCTTGACAGGTACTTTAAGCTGAATTTTCTTGCACCACACATGAGTTGCTTTAGTCCTTGTTCAAGCCTTTTCATATATGTGTAAAGACCCAAGGCGCCAGCTGGAATCTTGTGGAAATCTTCTCCGAATCTTTCCATGAGTTCTGGGGCTGTTATGAATATCTC
>QMVU01000161.1 GCA_003661265.1 Thermoproteota archaeon
GAAGAGCGCCTTCTAGCCATACTGGAGATGGCAACAGATGTGGATGATGTGTTGAAGGTTGAGAAGGAGCTGATGAGGGTAAGAGAGGTTATAGAGAGCCTTAAGGCGCAACTCCTCTACCTGAAGAGGAGGGTCGAGTACTCAACCATATCGGTCTTCCTGGAGGAGCCGGCAAGGCCTCCAATGATCTTGAACGTGAGGGTTGTCGACATAACGAGTTCGAGGGCGACCATCAAGTGGACTACGGACGTGCCCTCATCCAGCCTAGTTGAGTACGGCGAGACAGAGGAGTACGGAAGCGAAATCTACTATCCTGAGCCTGTTAAGGAGCACTCGGTAACAATAAAGGGGCTAAAGGACTCGACTACCTACCACTTCAGGGTTAAGTCGACAGCATATGGGGAGACAGCCGTCTCAGAGGACTACACCTTCACGACCAAGGCAAAGCCCTGGATAAGGGTTCCAGAGGTGGATTGGGGAGGCGCGATTGAGAGGGGAATATGGGGGTTCTTGGTGCTTGCTCAGGCCCTAATAACGCTGATAGTGTTCCTTGCGCCTTTATCCGTGATATTTGGGGCTCCAGCCTACTACCTCTACAAGAGGAGAAAGCAGGCTAAGGAGAAGTCAGAGGAAGGTTGATGGCACACTATAGGACAAGTTATCCAAACTATTTCCATGGAAAGGCTTAAGAGCCTTCATGTCATACAGGTTGGAAGCCATGTTGATGAAGATAGTTACGCCAGAAAAGGCGATAGAGCTCGTAAGAGAGGGAAGAACGGGTTTCCTAATGACCTTAGTCTACTGGCTGAACGATCCTGATGCCCCTGTTGACCCTGAGAACCTGGGAATCAGGGTTCAGACAGGAGGCCTCACCCTATCACCTGAGCACACCCCAAACATCTCCTTAGTTGGGGATATTCTGGTAACAGATGCCTACTTCCCTGAAGAGCTCATACCTGAGCCCCTTAGAAAGGAGGAGAACAGGATGGAGTGGGGAGGGTTCAGGGTATCTGTCAGGATACCGAAGTGGGCCATAATGGCCATATTGTTTCCAGCGGACTGAAGCGACTGGCACTTTAATCGTTCCGATCATCAAGAAGACCCATTTCGCTTAGACTCATTAATTCGCCTTTAATGGATAGGAGATGGTCCCTTGTCCAGAATTACCTCTCCCTCTGTGATCAATAAAGGGATGTCATAGCCGACAATCTCTCTTATGATCCTCACCTTATCGGAGGTTATTTCCTTCAATCCCAACGAAAGGAGAGCTCCCTCCTCACCGAGGAATGATGCTTCTTCCTCATCTATGACATCAAGAGCCTGAAGGCCGAAAGACTTGTTATGGTAGAATTCCAATAACTTCTCACGTGCCTCCTCCAACTCTTCAACCTTCTTCGTCCCAGGCTTTCCTACATACAGGCTTGTAATCCAATAATCTGCCTCCTCCACCTCCAGGGGAATGCCGTAGCCGACAACTCCCCTTATCTCTTCCACAACCTCATCCGTCAAGTTCTCGAGGAGGACATGCAACAGCCCTCTCTTCCTGTCAACGGCTACTTCTTTCACCCCTAGCTTCGTTTCTAGCTTCCATGAAACTGATAACCACTTTTCCACGGATTTCTCAAGCTCATCAAGTGGTGCAGGGGGATTTCCTATGAGAATTCTTTTCTTAGGCAAGCTGGGGAATAGGACAGGTACCTCGTACCCTATCATCGCCCTTATCGGTCTTACAAAATTCCGCTTCACCTCCTTAACTTCATAGAACCTTTTGCACCTCACCTCAAGGAGAACAATTAGAGCTCCTTTGCTTTCGTTCACGTACACCTGCCTAACAGGAATTCCTCTAGCTCTGAGCTCTTCAATCTTTTTCTCTAGTTTTTCTCTCGCCTCCTCCAATTTTTCTTGGGTTAGAGCAACTCTTCTCTTTTTAGAAAGATAGAAGAATCCTGTTAGCAAAATAAGCGTGATTATGAAGCAAACGAGACTTAAGCGCTTAGCCTTAAACATCCTCCCTTTAATATCAGAAACACCTCAATAACATTCAGAATCTTGATAACCTACTCCTTACAGCACAGAGTATGAGAAGGACGAAGAGGATTAGGATCAACGTTTCCCACTTTAGCTTATCTTCCGATGACTCATCAGGTTTCTCAGAGGCTTTAGGCGGAATTCCTGTGGTTAATTGAGGTTGATTTGTTGGAATCGTGGCATTTCCCTTTTCTATTGCCTCATTAAGCCATTTCATCACGTCTCTGAACCTTTTCCCATCATACAGGAAAAGGTATCCTCTACCATAGCGTCCATGTTTGTGCTCACGGGCGGCGATGAGCCACCTTCCATCACCCCACCTGACAACTTCTATCCTCAAGGGCCACATCCTTGAAGTTGAGTTTAGGATAGCGGGCGGTGGTATGAGAGCCCATTCCCGTCCATCGTACTTGACGAGATAACTCCCCATTGGATGGCCCTCCTCTTCTGGCTTGAAATAGGATATGAGCCAGTACTCCCCATTCCAGGACATGGAGGTAGGATAAGCAGACTGAAGCTCTGTATTGGAAAGATCCATGGAGAGCTCAATCTCATTTCCCCTTAAGATTAGCATTCTTTCCCCTACACAAATAAGCCAATACTTCCCATTCCAGCCAACTATGGGATGCTCTCCATTTAGGTAATCGATCAGCGAGGGATCCGCCTTAACTTCAATGAACTTCTTACCATCAAACAGAAATAGCCTAACTATTCTCGCTGGCTTTACAGGGCTCCCTAGGAAGGTTGATGCTGGGGCAAGCCAATGAGTTCCGTTGGACATATCACCCCACATCTGCCTGTGTACTGCTGGAGGAGCCTGCCAAAGCACGTAGTTTGGAGGAAGCAAGGAACTCAGGTTTATCAGCCTTTCACCGTCGTATAAGAACAGGGCTTGATATGCTGGATCGCTTTTGCTGGCAACGTAGATTAAAACCGAACTACTGTTGCTTATCAGTTCGACGCTTATAGGACTGAAGGGGTTAGCTGAGAAGTTCGTAAATCTTGAAGCTGGGAGGAGCTGAAACGCATCTTCCACCAGAATTCTTGATGAGGTACCGTTCCAGACCAATATGGAGAGGTAGTTGTAGGGATACTCCCAGTCCACTACAAGGCAATTCTCACCAAAGCCGGTAACCCTCTTGACCTCACGAAATGAGCTACTCTTAGGAAGTTTAATGAGCTTCTTTCCGTCGTAAGCGAAGGCATCGCAGTAATATACTCCAGCTATTGCTAAGAAGTACTTACCAGTCCACTCGATAGAATCCTCATGAATCCAGTTGGGGTCAATGCAATCCACTAGGATGAACTCCGAGCCCTCAAGCTTGACAAGGCAGCCTTCGTTAAATGTTCCAATGAGCCAGTACTTGCCGTTCCAAGCTAAGGAAGTGATGTACCTTGTCCCTTCCTGAGTGCAAGGGACCTGGAAGGAAGCAAATGTAGAGCAGAGTAGCATTAACAAGAGCGCTGAAGTTAGATAAGGTGTAGAAGGGCTGTTGATCATACTATATCAGGTGGAGAACTTTTAGGAAGATAAAAAGCCTTTCTTGCGTTAGTTATCATCTAACGAAAGCGATAAGCCACCTCTCTTTCCCCATGTATCTCTCCTAAATCAATGGTCAGCGAGATCTTCCAAACCCTATCAGGGAACGATTCTCAGGATCGGCGTTTAGTATCTTTATTGTGTAGGATCACTTTTTGAAAATAAATTATCGTGATAACGTAAAGCTTCTTTTTACCTTGTTAACATCAACCCTCAGGTAGTTTGTATTTAAGCCTGTAATTAAGCGAGATAAGCTTTTCTGAGAAAGTTCTAAATCCCTCTTCCCCCTTAAGCTCTTCAAAGACCCTCCTTATTTTTGGCACCTTATCAAAAC
>QMVU01000162.1 GCA_003661265.1 Thermoproteota archaeon
CCTAAGCTCTACATAGCCTGTGGGATATCAGGGAGCGTCCAGCACTTGGCTGGGATGAAGAACTCAGATGTCATAGTCGCTATAAACAAGGATCCGAGTGCAAGGATATTTGATTACGCAAAGATAGGTGTTGTGGGAGATCTATATGAAATAGTACCCGAGATGATAAGGATCTTGAGGGAAATGAAGGCTGGCTGATAAAAGCCCGTACCTTCTGGAAAGATAAAAAAGTAAGGGAGGCGTCTTGCCCAGATGGAAGCCCTCGACTTCCTTGAGATCAGGGACAAGGAGGGGAAGTTGTGGAAGATAGAGATCAGGGAGCCAAGAAGTTGGGAGGAGATAGAGGCCCTTGAAGGGGTTCAGGTAGGGGCTTGGGGAATGAAACCCATCGAAGTCATCCCGGGCCACATGGTCAGGGGGATCATGGTCGCTGGGGGCATAGTGCTTGGGGCCTTCGACTCGGAATCCGGGAGGGCTGTTGGGTGCGTAGTCTCCCTGTTAGGAGAAAGAAATGGGAAGAAGTTCGTTTGGTCCCACATAACCGGTGTTGTAAGAGAACTCCAGGGATCTAGCTTGGGATACAGGCTTAAGCTCGCCCAGAGGAAGGCAGCCCTGCTGAAAGGGATAGAGCTCATGGAGTGGACCTTCGATCCCCTCCAAGGCTTGAACTCCTACTTCAACCTCTCAAAGCTCGGAGTAATCTGCAACACCTTCCTCTGGAACTATTATGGGGAGATCAGGGATGAGATAAACAGGGGGATGAGGAGCGACAGGTATAAGGTGAAGTGGTTCTTGAAAAGCAGGAGGGTCATTAGGAGGATAGAAAGGGGGCCACCTAAGATAGAGCCTGGGGAGCTGCTTGAAGCAGGGGCCGAACTGGCGTACGAGACTGAGGGAGAGTACCCGCTCAGAAGGCCGGTTCCTAAGGGGGGATTCTCGGAGTCAGAGGTAGTGCTCCTCGAAATACCGTGGGGCATCGAGGAGGCCAGGGAGAAGGGAGGCCTTGAGCTGATAAGCGCTTGGAGAGACGTGTTCGCCTCAGCTGTTCAGCATTACTTCTCAAGAGGATACTGGGCGGTCGAGTACGCCAGATCTTTAGACGAGAGGAGGGGCTTCCACGTCTTGTGGAAGGCTGATCTCAAGGAAGTGTTGGACGACAGGTTTCTGGAGGATTTTCTATGAGGATAAGTAAGATAGACTTGTACCTCGTTAGGATGAAGCTGGTCAGTCCTTTTGAAACGAGCTTTGGTGTTGAAACGCACAGAGAGACGGTAATAGTCAGAATAGAGGAGGAGAGGGGGGAAGTCGGTTGGGGAGAGGCTCCGATAATGGAGGGTCCCTGGTACAGCTACGAAACAAGCCAGACAGCTTGGCACGTCCTGAAGGACTTTATCACACCAAGCTTGGTTGGGGAGGAAGTCGAAGGGCCTGGAGGTTTCTGGGAAGGGATAGGTAAAAGGGTTAGAGGGCATAACATAGCGAAAGCAGGGGTTGACAAGGCCCTTTGGGACCTTAAGGCCAGGTTGATGGGAGAAAGCCTCTCAAAGCTCATAGGAGGTGTTAGAGACGAAATTTACTCAGGGATAAGCATAGGAATAAAGAAGAACATCAAAGAACTCTTGAAAACCGTAGAAAGGAGGCTGGAGGAGGGTTACAGGAGGATCAAGTTGAAGATAAGGCCGGGATGGGACGTCGGAGTCCTGAGGGAGGTTAGGAAGGAGTTCCCCCACATCCCCCTGCAGGTAGATGCTAATGCTGCCTACACGCTCGACGACTACCTGCTGTTAAGGAAACTAGATCAGTTTGACCTTCTAATGATAGAGCAGCCCCTGGACGAGGATGACCTTGCCGACCATTCACAGCTAGCGAGGAAGATCTCAACCCCAATCTGCTTAGACGAAAGCATAAAGACAATCTACGATGTGAAGGCAGCTTACTTGCTTGGAAGCTGCGAGATAATAAATCTTAAGCCATCCAGGGTTGGAGGGATTACGAAGGGCCTGGAGATACATGATCTCTGCCTCAGACTGGGGATCCCAATCTGGATAGGGGGGATGTTGGAAACAGGCATAGGAAGAGGCTTTCTCGTGGCAATGGCAACTCTCCCTGGAGTGAAATTCCCAAACGACATATCTGCAAGCTCTAGGTACTTCAAAGAGGATATAGTCGAGCCGGAATGGTGTCTAAATCCCGATGGGACGATTAGCGTTCCAAAGGCTCCTGGGATAGGGGTTGAGGTAAAGGAAGAGATGTTGGAGAGGGTATCCATCAAAAGGGAGAGGATCGGTTGATCTCTACTTAAGCACGTTTCTTGCCGCTGATATGAATTCATTAAGGGCCTCTTCCCCCCAGGCAACCAGTACAACTTTCTTGAGACTAGTCCCTTCTTCCACTTTGGAAACTATCTCCCTAAGCATTGTTTGAACGGCTTCCCTTATGTCAAGACCTCCAACTCCAGCTCCCATCGCTGGAAATGCTATGGATTGAGCCTCAACCTTCTCTGCAGCTGTTAAGGCTGCTCTAGTGGCTAGGGACACGGATTCCAAGGATGCTCTTCCCGCAGGGCGCTTAACGGTTGGGGCGTGGACGACCCACCTCGATGGAAGTCTCCCGGCAGAGGTGACGACAGCCTCCCCTATTTCGACAGGAGCCATTTTCCTGGCTTCTTCCTCTATCTCAGGCCCTCCTTTCCTCTTTATGACACCAGCAACACCTCCTCCCATTATTAGTAGGGAGTTTGCTGGGTTTACGATGGCATCAACCTTAACCTCGGTTATGTCCCCCTCAATAACCTCGATCAACAGGTTTCTGTACTTGAACTCCAATTCCAATCACTTCCCTCGTTTTTCGGGAGGGAAATTGCGTCAAAGGTATTAAGTACTGCGGTTCAATATGACATGTTGAGAAAGGTCAAGGCGATCCTTCTAGCTACCTTGGCTTTATCGCTCATCTTGGGCTTTAGGCTAGAGACAAGGCCTCAGGAGGATCAAGCATTCTTAGAGGGCATTAGGTACGTGAATATAACGCTAACCGCTTACGTCTGCGGGGTGGACGAGGTTAAGCGCCCGTTTGACGTTTACTTCCCAATTCCCCCAAACCTAGAGAACCAGAAGGTTATATTCCTGAGTTTCAGCAGAGATCCTGATGAGATACTGCAGGATGAGTGGAATCAAAGCGTAGCGAGGTTTAGGATAAGCTCAATTGAGGCTGGAGAGGTAATACCGATAAGCATGGCGTGTACCGTGAAGCTTACGTCTCTTAAGTACGATGTCGATCCCGAGGAAGTAGGATCTTTCCAAGAAATACCGAGCTTACTCAGGCAACTTTACACAAGAGACGGGGAGATGTACAAGATTAACGATCCAACAATCGTGTCATCGCTGAATGAAGCTGTTGAGGGGGAGGAGGACCCTTATCGCGTGGTGATAAGGGTTCATGATTACGTGGTGGAGAGGCTCAGTTACAGTCTCGACCCATTTTGGGACGACGCCCCCACCGTCCTGAGGAGAGGAGAGGGATCTTGTTCTGAGTACGTTTTCGCCTTTATAGCTCTATGTAGAGCTGCTGGAATCCCAGCCAGGTTCCTGGGAGGAACTGTTTTGGACCCTTCGCTTTCAGGGAAGCCTTTAAGGGCTGAGTGGATCGACTACGTCTTCCACAGGTGGGCTGAGGTCTACATACCCAATTACGGCTGGCTTCCGGTGGACGTGACCTACGACGATGATGACGGAAGGGATTTCCTCTTCTCCTTAACAGACACTTACTTTGCCTTTGTGAGGAGTGGAGGGGGTTCCAAATATCTGGGCTGGAGTTACCTCCCCTCCCTAAGTCAAGAAGTTGATGGGGTTCTCGTGAGCGCTAGAGCCTTGTGGACACCAATGCCAGAGGCCC
>QMVU01000163.1 GCA_003661265.1 Thermoproteota archaeon
ACCTCCCTTACTCCATGTCCTAGGACAAGCGAAGCTAGAGGAGCGCCTAGTTTCTCAGCCAGTCCCTTTCCAGCAGTTAAAAGCTCAAGACAGATGCTTTTATTCTCTGAATAAACCCAAACCTCGTTTTCAGCCACCTATAACCCCCTCCCTTATCAAGGCCTCAACAAGCTTCCTCGCTGCTTCGTCCGCTGGCATTTCCTCGAATATAACTCCCTTTCTCTTTATCTCAGGAGCCTTGGCCTCCAAGATCTGTACAGCTGAGCCCTCCTGACCCAGCAATTCGCTTGGTATTCCGAGATCAGAGGCATTAAGCATTTTCATGGGCTTCCTAGAGGCCTTCATGATGGCTGGCAGGGGAGGGATCCTTGGTTCATTTATCTCCCTCGTCACCGTGACTAGGGCAGGCAACTTTACCTCTACAACCTCATATCCGTCCTCTAAATCCCTCTCAACTACGATTGAACCGTCTTTTACCTCCAAGATCTTCCTAGCATAGGCTACTTGCGGGATTTCAAGTAACCCAGCCAACCTGGGGCCGACAATTGATGAGTAACCATCTGTCGTGGCCTCTCCGCAAATTATGAGGTCAAATCCCTCCAGCTTCTCGATGGCTGCCTTTAGTACCAGCGAGGTTACGAGCGTATCCGCGCCCTCGAAGAGTGGATCGACCAGCAAATAGGCTTCGTCCGCCCCCATGGCTAAAGCCACTCTAAGGCCCATCTTTGCGCTCTCAGGTCCTACCGTTAAGACGGTTACGTGACCCCCATGTTTCTCCTTTAGCCTAATAGCCTCTTCTATCGCTCTCTTGTCAATATCTCCGAGTTTCATCTTTGCTCCGGCAAGTATGGGCTCTCCTGTCGAAGGATCGAACCTAAGCTCACTTACATCAAGGGAGTACTTAGCACAAGCAACTACCCGCAACACAATTTCGACCTCAAGGTGTTTAGTTATAAGTTATGTGAGTCGGCCTTCTTGACCGAAGGACGTTGAAAAAACAGCCTAGAAGCACCTTGGTTTATAGGCTTGCTCTAACCCTGCCCAGCAGATGTAAGAACAGCTAATCCCTTGTATTTCCTCGTTGCTGGGCAGCCAAGACACTTCTCCTCCTCATATCTCTTGCAATCCTCGCAATCTAAGCCGCATGGAGAAACTTCCGCTTCAGAAGACGTTATTATCGGTATGGGAAGGTATTCTGGGTAAAACAACTCGCCTACGCAAACTTCTGATCTTCTAACGCCCTCTCTAGTCCTTATAGAGCAGGAATCGAGGACGCTTTTGAGAGTGTCTTCATCTTCGGCCCATATCATTGCGAGCAAGTTGAATCCCCCCAGGCAGTGGAGGATCATCAGGATCCTGGGGCACTTTATGTAAGTGTTTACGAGTTCTGTCATCTTCTCATAGGTCTCAACCTCCATCATAAGCATTGATAGCTTTAACTCGAATGTCCTAACATTTAGCTCGGTGGAAACCCTCATTATCTTGTTTTCTATGAGTTTCTTAAGCCTCCTTCGAACTGCGACATGGCTCATGCCTATTTTCCTTCCAAGATCGGATAGGCTAAGCCTTCCGTCCTTCCTCAGCTCTTCTATGATGGCGAGGTCTACCCTATCCATTACTACAGATTGTAAACAAATTATTATATAATGATTCAGATTGTAGCAGAGTAGTTTCCTTTTAAGGGGAGTCAAAGTGAGACCAGCTTTTGTTAAAAGAGCAGAAGATGATCAGTTGGCAGAGAACATGAGTAAGATAAGGTACAAGATAGCTGTGATGAGTGGGAAAGGAGGTGTTGGCAAGAGCCTTGTAACGGCCAATATGGCCATGGCCTTTGCGATGAAGGGCTACAAGGTAGGCCTGCTGGATGCAGATATACACGGGCCCTCCATTCCCAAGATGCTTGGGCTTGAAAGGAGAGCCCCCACAATACAGGATGAGAAGATCTTCCCGGTGATAGGTCCCTTGAACATGAAAGTCATGTCCATGGCCTTTCTTCTACCAAGCGAGGAGACCCCCGTTGTGTGGCGCGGCCCTCTGAAGGCCAAGGCCATAAGGGAATTTCTATCGAAAACGTTGTGGGGAGAGCTAGACTATCTCCTTGTAGATCTGCCTCCGGGGACAGGAGACGAGCCCCTGAGCATCGTTCAACTCATACCAAACCTATCCGGATCCGTGATAGTGACAATTCCCTCAGAAGTTTCCCAGAAAGTGGTTAAGAAAGCTGTGACGTTTTGTAGGGAGCTGAAAGTTCCCGTCCTCGGGATAATAGAGAACATGAGCTATTACAAATGCCCCAAGTGCGGCTTCGTGGCGAACATCTTTGGCGCTGGAGGGGGAGAGAGGATATCTAAGGAGATGGGAGTAAGGTTCTTGGGCAAGATCCCAATCGATCCGAGGATATCGGAGGCCTCGGACAAGGGAATACCTTTCGTTGTCGAATACCCGGACTGCGAGGCGACCAAGTCCTTCATAGAAATAGTGGAGACGATAAGAAGCATCCTATCGGGCCATGCTGAAAACATCAGCAAATAAATTCATTTCTCATTTAACGAGCAAAAAAGATGATAAGGTGGAGAATGTATCGAACTTCACTGCGTCTTTGAAGCCTTTCCTATAGCCTTGAGAAGCGCAACTAATATGCCAAGCCCTCTCTGGAAGTCTTCGTCCCTTAGAGCACCTAGAAGTCCTGTTAAACCTACTTTGGGAGGATTGAGCAGGGCTTTATCCAGCTCCGGGTCCTGGATTGCCCTTTCCAGTATATCGACGAGATCTGTGCTAGAAATGACGTTTATCACCTTAAGTAGGCTAGATACGACATGAGACAGGTCTTTTATTAGCTGATCGTTCAGCATGTCCCTGATTATCCTATATATACTTAAGACCTCAACTAATGCCTCAAGATCCGGCTCCTCCAGACTTAAACTTAGTGAAACGGACTCCTTACCCGAACCTTCCATAAATCCCACCTCACATGATTGCTTTCACGGTTAGATCCCAGTATATGTAGTAGTACATGCGGTAGAAGTACCATCCTGCCTCCGTTGGTGCGAAGGGCCTTGGTTCAAGCCCATACGACCATACGGCGAGGAATGCCTTCCCTCTTGAATCGGGAGTAAGTGAGGATCCTACGTACGGGCAGCCAACGTTTCCTAGGTAGTGTACCCTATCGCCCGTGCCCAGCACATCATATATCAGGTTCTGGGCTACCGTAAACGCCTGATAGTGGGCTGTCACCCCTGTTTTTAGGATCTCAACGGGACCTGCGTCTCCAGCAACGTATACCTCATCGTACTTCTCCGACTCGGACTTCTTGTACTGCAAGGTGTACTTGTCAGCTGGAACCCATCCGTTCTCATCCGTTATTCCAGAATCGTACAGGGCCTTTATGCCCTTGTGCGGGGGTATGGTTATCAGGAAGTCGTACTTTATCCTCTCACCGTCGGCCGATACAACTTCCTTCCTCTCAGCGTCTATTTCCGAGAACTTAAACTCCCTCACGTCGTTTATTTCCCTCTCCTTAAACGCCTTAGTTATGTTCGAGTTGTAGGGAGGAGGTCCTACAGCGGGTATTGGCCAAAGGAAGGTTATATCGAAGTTCTCCCTGGCGCGTTTGACGTACCTTAAGTAGTCGTCCAGCAGTACTGTGAATTTGGCCGGAGCTCCTGGGCAGGGAATGGGCATTTTTATCGTTAAAACCACTATTTTTCCCTTTGACAACGCTTGTAGCGAATCCTTAAGCCTCAGGGTATCCTCCAGCGACGTATAAAACGTGTTGAAGTCCTTGGATAGCCCTGGAACACTCTCCACGTCCTGCGTACAACCTGTAGCAATTAACAGGTAGTCATAGCCGTACTTCTTACCGCTCCTGACAGTTACCTCCCT
>QMVU01000164.1 GCA_003661265.1 Thermoproteota archaeon
AACATTTCTGAATGGATTAAACCAAGAATAGACGTGGAAGAGGCGATTGATCTAGTAAAAGAGCAAGGAGGCACCGTTCTTTTACCTCATCCCTTTAGCCTGCTAAGAAGGAAAGTGGGGGGGAAGATCCTAAGAATTTTGGATAGGGTAGATTTGGTAGAGGTTATTAACGGAAGGTCCTTTCTTATAGACAACTTATTGAGTAAGAGGTTAGCGGAAAAAGCTAATAAACCGGGAGTAGGTGGAAGCGATGCTCATTTCTATTTTGAGATAGGCTCCGTTTCAGTAGATCTATCTGAAGGTCTGCATAACCCTGGGCCGATTGTAAGTAAGAGATTTAGGTTTAGAATAATTCCCATGTTACTCTCAGGAGTTGTTAACCTGATCGGAAGAAGGAATTTCCTACTTAGCCATTTCCACTCTCCAATGCTGGCTAATGCCCTGATATTGGTAAGCGTGGATGGAAAATTGTGGGTTACTGATCCAGAAGATCCTTCCAGAGCCTTTAGGTTGAGAATTAAAAGAGGTGTTCTGCTACCAGATGAGAGTTGCGTGATGGAAGCGAAGTCCATTGATGTTTGCCTGAAGCTGAAGCTAGAGGAAGACCTTGGACCCTCTAACAGAATTCCAAACGGGTTAAGGTCAAGCGTCAATGATCTCATCATAAATGATGAGTCGAGAGTCACCCACCTTGTCTTAGATGACAAATCCATCGTTCCTCTCACAAGTTTTTCCCTTTCAAGAGGGAATCCAGATGAGGTTTGATTTAATAGGATCCAGGGAGTCGGGTGCTGTAGCAATTCTTTATGTAGGGGAAGGAGAGGATCCAAAAAAGGCTGCTGAAGAAATTATGAGGAGACACAGACACGTTAAGTCCGTCTTACTTCGTATTGGACCTCGTAATGGGACCTATAGGCTTAGGCCCCTCGTACTCCTCATTGGAGATGAGGACACAGAGGTCATACACAAGGAGCATGGATACAGGCTAAAGCTTGATCCAACAAAGGTATACTTCTCGCCTAGAGAAGCTACAGAGAGGAGGCTCATAGCAGAGCAAGTAAGCCCTGGTGAGAGAGTGCTTGTTATGTTCGCTGGAGTTGGACCATTTGCCATTGCCATAGCAAAATTTCAGCCCAAAGTCAAAGAAGTTGTGGGTGTAGAGATAAACGAGAGTGCCTACAAATATTTCGTGGAAAACGTGAGGATGAACAAGGTTGAGGGAAAGGTAAAACCCATTCTAGGAGATGTAAGGGATGTGTGCCCATCAATGTTCGGCACGTTCAACAGGGTTCTAATGCCCCTTCCGAAGGGGGCCTATGAGTTCTTGGACTTGGGTCTCATGTCCCTGAAAGGTCCTAAGGGAATCCTTCACTTTTACTATTGGGGTGGGGAGAAAGCGCATCAAGAAGCCATCACGATGGTAGGACAGAAGGCTCGAGAATTAGGTTTGAGGGTTGAACCGCTCTTTTGGAGAAGAGTTTCAGCTTATTCTCCGAGGAAATGGAAGATAAGGGTCGACTTTCGTGTCCTTATAGGATAAGGGAAGCTTTATAGATTGACAGGGACATCTTTAGATCGAACTCATTCTTGGGCGATGGTAAATGGAAAGACCGCAGGACTTGGAGGTTGAGGATCTGAGTAAGAAATTGGAAGTTCTGAAAAAACATTACTCTGAGGAACTTGTAAGGAAGTATCTTTCTGGCATGGAGGGGCTGAGGGAGACCAGCGCCGGAGAGATGACTCAGATGATGTCAAGGAGGTTCATCGAGATAATGAGCGGGAAAAAAGATGAGCTTATAAACGATTTTATTTCGGATTTGAGGCTTGTCGGTCTATCTTTGGGCAAGGAGCTTGGTGAAGAGTTGACCTCCAGGATCGTTGCGATTTATGAGAAGGCCCTAAATGATATAATGTCTAGTTCCATCCAAGTCATGGCAGATGTTGTGGAGGACTACTTCAGGTGGAGTAAAAGCAATGATGCAAGTCTTGTGTCTGAAAGGATCTTCGACTTGATCCAAGAGGCTTCAGAGGCCATGGCAAGGTTAGATATCTTAGAGCATGAGATCAGGGAAAAGATGAGCGAAAGGTTCAAGAATGCCATAATTCAAGCTGATAGGAGATATAAAGCCCTTGCTATCCTCGAACAAGAGGGTGAGCTTAGCGCTACCGAGTTAGCTACAAGGCTAGGAGTTGTGGAGGGAACTGCCAGAAAGTACTTGGACTTCTTATTAGGAGAGGGATTTGTTGAGAAAGATTTTAGAACAAGACCATACGTCTACAGATTCGTCTCAGCTCCCTGGAGCGTAAGATTATCGAATGAGGAAGAGGAATGAAGCTAGTCCTTCTGGTATCTCCTCTCTGCGAAATTGCTTTAAAGGCAGCTGTAGTAGCAAGAAAAGTGGCTAAAGAGCTTAATATAGAGTTTGAGGAAGTTTCCGTAACGGAGGAGAGAGGTGAGAAACTTGCTCTTCGTCTGGGAGTTACTCTCCTTCCATCTTACATAGTGAACGGAAAGTTGCTTCATCAAGGCTTCTTGGAAGAGGAACGCTTAAGGGATATGCTGGTAAGCCAAGGGGAGAAGCTTGAGAGTTGATGTTCTTGTCGTAGGAGCTGGTCCTGCTGGAAGTACACTCTCCCTCCTTCTAGCTAGGGCTGGTTTGGACGTCCTGATGGTTGACTCAAAAAAAGCCATAGGAAAGAGGAGTTGTTCAGGTATCCTAGGAATGAGGTGTCTAAAAGAGCTTCCCGTGAATGCTGATCCCTTCGTTATCTCAGAGATTAGAAAGGGAATATTCAGATCTCCTGGAGGAATAGAAATAAGAGTAGAAGGAGATATAGCGAGGGTAGTTGATAGGGTCCTGCTTGACAGAGAAAGCGTCGATGCTTCTTTGGCCGAAGGAGCCAGAATACTTATGGGACATAGATTTGTTGGAATAGACGATGGAAAGGCCATAGTTAAGGGGGAAAGTGGGTCTAGAAGCATATCATTTAAGTATTTGGTTGGAGCGGATGGCGTTTACTCGAAGGTTAGGGAAGTATTGAACTTGAGGGCTCAGGAGCCCTACATAGGAGTGCAGGTCACTTCTAGGGAGGGAATATCCCTAGATGATGGGTTCATAGTCAAGATAATGAGAGGGAGCAGATTCCTTTGGATATATCCGTGGGGGGATAAATGCAGAGTAGGAGCGTTGGGTAGGAGAACAGATCCTGTTATCGAATGGGTACAGAGGGCAATGCCCTGCTTTGAGGAGAAGATTGTTGCAGCCATACCATCAGCACCGTTAAGGAGATTTCAGAGGGGAAACATAGCACTGGTGGGAGATGCTTCCGGTCAAGTTAAACCCCTCAGCAGAGGAGGCGTGTATTTGGGAGTTAAAGGGGCAAAGTTCCTGGCAAACTCTATAGTTAAGTCCTACGAGATGGACCTCCCATATATAGAGAGTTCTTACGAGAGAAAGTGGTGGAGCACATTTGGATTTGAAATAAAGGCCGGGCTTGCCTTAAGAAGAGCTTTAGATGACATGAGTCCGAAAGAACTCGATTCTTTATTCAACTCTCTGAAAAATTTCGAGGGAAAAATCTCGTTCGACATAGATTATCAGGTTATCAGTACTTTGAAGAGCGTGAAGATTTGGGACATATTAAGAACGAGTTTTATGGCACCAAAATTCATTCTCAAGTATTTGGGAGCCCTGATAGCTCATCTTTTACTATATTCATAAAACGCCATTTCCCTCTTCTTCAGCCATGAAGTTCATAAGGTAGATAAGGACGAGACATATAGAGTTGGGAACGTGTAAGGTATGCGGCACAAGGGATGCTCTTATCTCCGATAAGCTTGGTGTCTGTCTTGATTGTCTCAGAAAAAGACCTGAT
>QMVU01000165.1 GCA_003661265.1 Thermoproteota archaeon
AGCTGTTCCATCATTTCAACTAGAGTAACATCCTTCCCTAGAGCAGCTAGCTCAGCTGCCACCTCTATTCCAGTAGCGCTACCTCCTATAATTGCGACTCTCTCTAAATTTCTCCTTTGAAGACGTTCTACGTCCTCGACTGTCCAGAACAACGAGACACCTTCCAGATCAAGCCCCTCAACTGGAGGTACCGTGGGCCTTAAGCCAGTTGATATAACTAGGAAGTCATACTCAAGATGCTCCACGCTTCCTCCTCTCTCAAACTCTACCAGCTTTCTATAAGGGTCTATCTTCTTTGCAGTTGCATTTGTTATCAGCTCGACATTCGGGGGCTTCCTCCTCTCTACTATGTCCTCTAAAGGGACTTTTCCGCTTAAAGCATATGGAAGAAGGCAGGGATGATATGCTGGATAGGACCTTTTCTCCAAAACAACAACTTCAAGTTCTGGATTTCTTTTCTTTGCTATGGCTGAAGCTGTTTGACCGGCAGTACCATAGCCAATTACGACAACCCTCATAATAACCCCAGCCTATCGTTAGGAATACACTTTTAATTTGTGTTCTGAAATATGGATTAAATCAGCTATCTGTTCTTTTGCGTAACCCTCATAATAACCCCAGCCTATCGTTAGGAATACACTTTTAATTTGTGTTTTTTCCTTTTTCTCTAAATAAGGAAAAAATTTGACCTATAACTTAAGGCTTTGGATCATTTAAAAATATTAGCTTGGGGTTCTGATGCCCAAAAAGAGGGGAATTCTCATTCTCCTTCCTTTTGGTGAGGCTCCAAGGGGAGTTACGATCTGATCGTAAGAGGAAAGAGGAGGAAGAGCGACGTGCCCATTCCTAAGCTAATGGCTCCTTCCCTTCCACAATCTCGATTCCTTTTTGGAAGATCTTAGAACTCTATTTGGACGCATTAAACACGCAGGAAGACAGTAGGTCTCTCTCAAGAGCAAATAAGCCGTATTCTTGCAACTATGCAAAATGGCGAATTTGCCGAAATTGAAAATCCCCCAGAATCTCTCCAAGTAACCACAATCTGGATTTCCCACGTTGTGACCCAAGATATGGCCTCGAGGGATACCCTGGACGCATACCTGGACAGATAATCGAGAATCTCCTATGGTTTCCAATTCCTTAACTTTTGTCAAACCCATCATGAGTCTCAATGCCCCTTCAGTCTCCTCTTAAGCTCCTCGTATATCTTACCTCTCTTCTCAACTATGATCAATATGATGGAGTCCTCCTCAACCCTGTAGGCGAGCCTATAATCCCCTATCCTGGTCTTGAAGACATTCTTGTATTCCCTGACCCTCTCTTCCCTAAAAGGGTCCTCCCTTATCTCCTGGATCCTTTGTTTAATCCTTCTCTTCACTTCCTTCGGGACCCTCTCCAGGTCCTTTAGGAAGGACTCCGTCGCAAAAAGCTTGAACTTAGGTCTCTCGTTCATTCGAGGGCCCTCATGACCTCCTCTTCCCCCACGAGTTCCTCCTCTCCCTTCTCGAGGAGTTCGATCCTCCTCCTCACCTCTAGGTCGAAGAAGTACTCGTCCAGGACTTCGAGCGTCCTCTTAAGGGCTCCTTTTAGCTCCTCCAGTTCCTTCTTCAGGCTCTTTATCTCCTCCCTCAATTCCTCTATGGCCTTCTCTTCAGCTCTGGGTAGGGACATTATGATCATGGTCCCTAACCGGGGTCGGTAAAAAGGATGACTGAAATTCAAACCTTTTGATTCCGAGAAGGGGGGTCTTCAAGGTTTTGATAATTTCACAATTCAGATTTTATGATTCAAATTTTTACTATAACGAGCAAAATGGAAAAATAGAGAAGACCAGGGAAGTCGGCAAGGACCCCAATTGTGGTTACTCTGCCCCAGACATCAACGTGATGCCTGGAATGATGGCTTGAGTGGGCATCTTACCCAGTTACCCCTTCCCCTTGCACCCTTCGCCATGAAAGACCAATTTAAGGGAACTTTTATCCCAGATTTCGCCTCTGTACTTCCGTATCCTGAACTCCTCGATTTCCTTCAGCTCCTTAAAGACCTTCTCCCTAACTTTCTGCCTCAGAGATCGGTTAATCCAGACTTTCGTCGGTATGATGAGCAGGCTCCAATCTCTCCTTCCAGACTTCTCCCTGGAGATGATGCCCCTCTCCTCCATCATCTTAAGTTTCTGCTTTACCCAGACACGTTTACGGCCTTCACCCCGCAGGCAGAGAAATCCCTACATATCGTTCGGTACTCTTCCTCAACCATCTTGCTACAAACGGGCTCCTTCTTCCTCTCAATCAAGTCGAAAATAGCAAGCAGAAGAAGGATCTCGTGATGGGAGAAATCGGATGGGAGCGCGCGCTTCCCTTTTATTTCGCCACTTTGTACCGGCGAACCCCTTTCCTCAATACTTTTTATAACTGGCAAGCAGGAGTACACACTCTGGTAAAGTTAGCGTTTCGAAAAGCTCTTCAGCCTTCCAGACTTTCTTGACTTCTTTATTCTTCTCAACAAGTCCTCTAGCTTTTATTTCCCTCTCGACACTCTCTCTTAATTCTCTTCCTTTCTTGCTCAGAGAGATGAGAGTGGGTCTGCCTTTGGCTCCGCGCGCGTAAAAGAAGAGAGGAGGAGAAGTTAAGATCTTAGGTTCCTTTCTTGCCCTATGGATCTCAGCTCCTGCTTTAATGCATTGCTAAGCTTTTTGGCGAGCAGAATAGTATACTTCTTGTCTCTTGTATCGAATATGGGTCCTCTCCTCTCTTTCTCTCCTCCTCTCTTCCTGTAGTCTATATTTGAGAACAGAGATACACTTTAAATCCTACCTCAAACCAAAAGGCTTGAGGAGGAATTGTCCCTGATAGAACTAATAGAACATAGGAAATTTAGGCCTACCAACCCTGTGCTCATACAGGGCTTGCCAGGACTTGGATTAGTTGGAAAAATCGCTGTCCAATACCTAATTGATCAATATGACCCACCATTAGTTGCAACGATAGTGAGTGACCTCATTCCACTACCCGATGGCTCTGCTGGCGTAAGAGTAGAGGAGGAAGATCTAAGGCTGGCTTCCATAGACATCTATCACTTAAAAAGGGAGGGCTCGAAGAGGGATGTCCTTCTGATGACATCAGAAGCACAGCCGGTACCATGGGGGCAATTTAGGATAGCTGAAAGGGTAATCAGCTACGCCAGGTCGCTTGGTGTAAACCTCGTCCTTGCACTGGGTGGCTACGTCCCAGGATCGCCTAGGATAAAGGGAGTCTTTGCCTGCAGCAATGATGCTGATCTAATGAAAATGCTAGAGTCCTATGGAGTTAAGAGGCTTGGAGGAGGATATGTCACAGGAGCTTGCGGAATAATAGTGGGTATGGCCTACATCCATGAGATAAGCAGCGCATGCTTGCTTGGAACTACTGGAGGATCTTTTCCTGATCCCAGCGCTTCTAAGAACGTCCTCATGATAGTGGATAAGATAATAGGAGGACGAACTGATTTCTCCGAAATGGATAGGATGATTGAGAGGGAACGTGAACTCATGGAAGAACTTAGGAGGGCAGCAAGAGAGGTGGCAGAGGCAGAAAAGCCAAAGGAAGAGACTTCTCTTCCTTATCACATGTAATTCACTTTTTCTTCAATCTAATCTCTAAAATACCGTTTTTGTACGATTTCCTAACGGAGGTATCCACTTTAGCAGGCAAGTCTATGGTTTTAGAGTACTGACCTCCTTTGATGCGTAATCTCCTACCATCTACACTTATATTGATGTCCTTTTCCTCAACGCCCGGCATTTCAGCTATTACCACAATCTCTTTTCCGAAGTCCAGAACATCTACAACTGGCTCCCTGACTACTTCTGTGCCACCCTCCTCTATTTGAATGGGA
>QMVU01000166.1 GCA_003661265.1 Thermoproteota archaeon
CTTGAGAATCACTGGAGCCCCTGGCTAAAGAGGGAGCACATGGAGCTGCTTGGTTTCAAGTCCATTGATTCAATGAAGGTGAGGCACGTTGAGAAGCACAGGGAGAGGTGCTTCAAGATCCATCTCATGTGGTTGCCCGTCTCAGAAGGGGCGAGAGAACCTGAATGGGATAAGCTCAAGATGCTTGAGGGAGTTGACTTCTGCCTAGCTCATCCCCTCTACCGCCCGGAGAGATTGGAAGGTGGGAGGGTTATGGAGACTTGCTAAGTTGTTAGCCCATAACCCTCTTCACAATATCGACCAACATCTTAGTCCTGTAAACCAGGTTTTCCTGGCTTATCCTCTCGTCAACCCCGTGAACCATCCTTCTAAACTCATCCAGAGGGACGTCCAGCTTCGTGACCCTGAAACCGTACGCGATCGTCCCAAACTTGGCTCTGAAGAACCTGCTGTCTGTCCCCCCGTTTGACGTGCTTGGAACGCATACGGCTCCGGGGTCAAACTTAGAAACGGATTCCTCTATTTTCCTGAAGAAAATCGTATCATAGGGTGACGAGGTCCCCGGATCTGCTCCTATAACCTCTATCTCAACGTCTTCCAAGCTTCCCAACGCTTTCCGAAGTTGATCCTTAAGGTAGTCCAGTCCGAAGTCCGCTGGGAGCCTGCAGTCCACGACTGTCTCGCACTCGTCCGGGATGACGTTCTCCTTAATCCCCGCCTTTATCATCGTGGGAACCATGGTTATCATCATGTTGGTCCTTACCCCCTCAGCCAACCAGGGTCCTTCCCTTTCGAGACGAGCTATGGCTTCCTCAACGCTCTCGAATTCGCCAACGATCCTCCTCAGGAACTCCTTAACCTCCTTTGTAGGAACTGAAGGCGGCTTGTAGAGGCCGAGCTTGTGCAGGACCTCGACCATCTTCATCAAGGCGTTAACCCCAGCCTTGGGCATCGAGGAATGAGCGGATCTCCCTCTAGTCCTCAGCTTTATCCAGAAGACCCCTTTCTCTGCAACCTGAACGAAGTAGTGGTTCTTCCCCTTTATGGGTAGGACCAGGCCTCCTCCCTCGTTTATCATGTAGTCGACCCTGACTTTCTCCGGGTGCGCCTCGACAAGCCACCGCGCTCCAGCTAGAGCTCCTCTTTCTTCATCCGCTGTTGCAGCAAATATCACCTCGCCCTTCGGCTTGAAACCTTCCCTCTTTAATATGGCCATGGCCACAGCTTCGCAGGCCGCCAGCCCCTTGCAATCGTGTGCACCCCTCCCCCAGATGAATCCGTCCCTCACCTCCCCTGAGAAGGGGTGGACCCTCCACTTTCTCGGATCGGCTGGTACCACGTCGAGATGTGAGAGGAGCATGAGCCTTGTCTTCCCTTCTCCCTTTAGGCTCGTTATTAGATTCCCTCTCCCCTTTACGTACTCCAGGATCTCTGGCTCATAACCTTCTGAGGAAAGGTAGTCGTAAAGAAGTTCTGCTGCAGGCGTTTCGTTGCCGGGAGGGTTTGTCGTATCTATCCTTATCAACTTAGACAGGAGCTCCGTTACCTCCTCTTTTATCTCCTCATCTGATATCATAGCTCGTCTCTCTAGCTTTAAAATCTAAAAAAGTTCTCTAGACAGAAGGGAAGCGCTGTACCTTTCAGAGGGATATGCGCGCTCAAATGTCAACCTCCCTTTTTACGAGTTCCTCTCCCTCAAACCACCTTCCTATGAGGGTCCAATTGGGCAAACTTTCCCAGCCCTTCGCGCCAAGAGGAAGGGGCTCTGAGGATACTATTGAGTACTTATAGGGCCTCCTAGGAGGCAACGTTTCGGCGTCCTTGAGCCAAAGGGTGAACCAATCTTCTCTCAAGCGAGCTCCTCTTAGGGCAAAAAGGGCGGAACCGTCTGTCAGGATGAAGTTCACTGCGCTTATTTTGAGCTCATCCTTCCTTCCCTTAAGCTCCCTTCCAACCTCGGAGAGGGCTTCTAAGATCTCCTCTGGCTTATCCAGACCTTCAATACTTTCCAAAATATAGAGGAAGAGTACTTCGCTATCCGTCTCCCCTATGGGCTTGGCTTTGAGGTTTTCCTGGAGCATGGCCTTGTTCACGCTTCCATTGTGACAGAATGTCCAGATCTTCCCCTGGAATACTCTTACAAATGGATGAGAATTTAGAAACGTAATAGATCCTTCAGAAGCCCTTCTTGCATGGACTACCGCGACATCTGCCTTAGGGAAGTGTAATGGAGGTCTCTCCCATATGGGCGTAGGCTCTCTGAGGTAGAGGATTAGGTTGGATCTCAGGTACGCGGCAAATCCCCATCCATCACACTGGTTTCTATTGAGGGCGAGATCAGATAGCCATCCAACGAGGGCATTTGTCTTTAAAGGCTCCATTGAGATGACCGCCGCCATCCTGCACAAGAGAACCACCCGTCCTTTCCCGCTCACCCTCCTTTTTAAGATGCGGTTAACCTAGGGTTAAGCCTGAAAACCTTTCCGGGCCTTTCACCGGTGTGCTTTCCCTCCCTAACCACAATCTTGCCGTTCACGATGACGTAGTGTATCCCTCTGGGGAACTTCCTCGGTTCCAGGGGGTCATCAACTTCGCTTATCGCGTTGGGATCGAAGACCACTACGTCGGCGTAGGCTCCTGGCTTAAGCACTCCCCTGCCCTCTAGGCCAAATGCACTTGCTGGAAGGCTTGTGACCCGCCTTATCGCTTCAACTAAGCTTAAAACCTTCATCTCCCTGAAGTACTTCCTGAAATACCTTGCCATCCCTCCGTAGGTATTTGGATGCGGGAGGAAGAAGGGTGGGCCCCTCATCTCCCACTTGTCGTCAAACGCATATGTGTCGAGGCCTATCATGCAGCACTCGTGCCTGAGGAATGATGCTATCTCCTGATCCGTCCTCAATCCAAGCCTCCTGGCCTTCGTATCTGGGTCCTCCATCAGCACCTTGAACAGAGCTTCTATTTCGTCCACCCCTTCGATCTTAGCTATTTCCTCTATCGTCTTCCCTACCCACTTCTCGACCTTGCAGGAAACCACCTTGATGGTTCCAGCCCAGTAGGGATTGACTATCGGGTTTAACCCCCACCATTTCCCGGCCATTATTATGGACCTGATCTCTTCCCTGAAGTCCTTCATCCTGAGCGCGGAGGCAAGCCCTTCTCTTGAGCCAGCTACCTTCATCCAGGGGAGGAGGGTGTTTGCCAAATGGATTGACGTCATAGTTCCCCCCGTTGTGTTCGGGATTATGTCGAAGTGGACTTTAACCCCTTCCTCCCTTGCCTCCTCTATCACCCTTAGCGTCGCCTTAACAGCAGCTTCTATCAGGTCTGGAGGGGGAAGAGGAAGTATCGTGTAACCCAGAGTTATGTGGGATATCTGAACTGGAACACCAGTCTTCCTCGATATCTCGATAGCTTCAATTATTCCCTTTATCTTCTCGGTTATGGGCTTCGTCCTCTCCCTCCTTAGCCCAGTTCTTCTCCAGTGGGTAGCGTATATACCTCCGTACTCCCTAACAACCTTTACGAGCTCAACTATCTCCTCAGTCTTGGAGAAGACACCTGGCTGGTAATCCAGCCCTGTGGAGAGTCCAAATGCCCCTGACTCCATTGCTTCCCTCAGAAGTTCCTTCATCTCATTTAGTTCCTGCTCTGTCGGGTCCCGCTTCCACTCAGGCCCCATGACCTCGGCCCTTATGGTGTTGTGCCCGACAAGAGGGACGTGGTTTACTGATATCTTCCTATCCTCCAGCCAGTTGAGGAACTCCCCAAAGCTTCCCCACTCTATATCGACGTTGTACCTCTCCTTGACCTTTCTCTTGACCTCATCCGCCGGGAACATCCCATCGAAGTAGTAC
>QMVU01000167.1 GCA_003661265.1 Thermoproteota archaeon
AGGACCTGCTGGTGAAAACCTCGCTAGGATCGCGTGCATCATAAACGATGAGGGAAGGGCTGCGGGAAGAGGAGGCCATGGGGCTGTCTGGGGATCGAAGAAACTAAAGGCCATAGTAGTTAAGGGGACCATGAAAGTACCCATTGCCAAGGAGGATGACTTCAAACAGGCGATAAGGGATGCTATTGAGAAGACAAAGGCAAGCGGAGTGACTAATGAGGCCCTGCCCACCTACGGAACGGCTGTCCTTGTCAACATAATAAACGAAGCTGGCATATTCCCGACCAACAACTTCCAGTTCGGCCAGTTCGAGCACGCAGAGAAGATAAGCGGCGAGACCATAGCTAAGAAGATACTAACGAAGAAGGTTCCCTGCTGGGGCTGCATGATAGCATGCGGAAGGTTCACCAAGATAAAGGAGCCTCCATTCCAAGGAGAGGGAGATGGGCCAGAGTACGAGACCGTTTGGTCCTTAGGAGCTAACGTAGGGGTTGGAGACCTTGGGGCCGTTGCCAAGGCAAACTACCTGTGCAATGAGCTGGGTCTAGATACTATAAGCGCCGGAAATGCGATTGCTGTAGCAATGGAGTTGTACGAGAAGGGATATCTTCCTAAGGAGAAGCTTGAGGGGGTAGAGCTGAAATTCGGGAACGCAGGAGCCGTCGTTGAGATGATATGGAGGATGGCTTACAGGAGCGGGATAGGGGACGACTTGGCAGAGGGAGGCTACAGGCTAGCCAAGAAGTACGGACACCCGGAGATAGCTCCTCAGGTCAGGGGACAGTGCCTCCCTGCCTATGATCCCAGAGGGGTCCAGGCCCACGCCCTGGGCTATGCGACGAGCAACAGGGGAGGATGCCACCTTAGGGCTTACCTGATAGCGCCAGAGATTCTGGGAGTGCCTGAGAAACTCGATCCATATACCACGGAGGGAAAGGCCAAGTGGGTTAAGGATTTCCAGGACGTCTTTGCGGCTCTGGACAGCTTGGTTGTGTGCAAGTTCGTCACATTCGCCTACTGGGTGGACGAGCTTGCTGCCCAGCTCTCGGCCGTTACCGGCTGGGAAATCGATGGAAGCGGTTTGACGACAATAGGAGAGAGAATATGGAACGCGGAGAGGGTCTTCAACATCCTGAGCTTTGGAGATGGGGAGGAGTACGACAAGCTGCCAGAGAGGTTCACGAAGACTCCGATGCCATCAGGCCCAAGCGCAGGCCGTGTGGCTAAGATATCCGAGATGCTTCCGAAGTACTACGAGCTCAGGGGATGGAAGAAGGGAAGGCCTACTAGGGAGACCTTGGAGAGACTAGGACTCAAGGAGTTCGCGGACAGGCTGGAAAAGGAGGGTCTTCTGCCGGACTGAGTTCCTCCCTCCCCTCATTTATTTTTGTGAATCCTAGAGCCCTTTTTGAGCCTCTAATGAAGAACGCACATCTTATTACACCGTAAGATTGAACTAAAAATAGAATACCCCCTCCAGTACCAGCGAGATGGTATCGGTTAGAATAGGCAGGGGGCATTACGTCCTTCCCAGCGTTCATCCAAAGGAGGTTCACGTTGAAATAACTTCAGACTGTAATCTGAACTGTGAATTCTGCTTTAGGAAAAGTTGGAGCGAGGTTCCCGGAGAGATGAGCCTCCAACTCTATTCGAGGATACTAGATCAGCTCGAGGGCATGGGAGCGGAGTTCGTATGGCTAGGCGGTTGGGGGGAGCCCACATATCACAGGAACTTCTTAGAAATACTTGAGATGACTTCTAGGAGGTTTAGGACGGGCATATTAACTAACGGAACGATGTTGGACAAGTATGCAAGAGAGATTGTCTCATATGGGGTTGAGAAGGTTGTAATAAGTGTCGACAGCCTAGATCCAAACAAGTACGAGAGCATAAGGGTTGGCTCAAGTCTCAAGGAGCTAGCACATTCCATCAAAACCTTGAGGGAGGAGAAGCTCAAAAGAAGGTCCGCTTACCCGTCAATCTGGTTCATTAAAGTCCTGATGAAATCGAATTTGGAGGAACTCCCGGAGGAGATTGGGAGAGCCTCTGAAATGGGAGCAGTTGGGCTAATCCTCTCCAATTTAATACCTACAAAGGAGGAGCTCGCAGATCAAGTACTTTACGGAAGGGTTCCTGATCCAAGGGTGAAGAGGGTGCTTCACATGGCTAGGGGAAGGGCTATTAACAGTAGAATAAGGCTTGTCGAGCCGGAATTTGAGTACAGAACTGACAGATTTTGCCCCTTTGTCTTCAGGGATCAGCTTGCGATAAACAGGCATGGGGAAGTTTCCCCCTGCTTGTTTGCCCTTCACAGTTACGTTGCATGGATAGACGGCAGGAGGAAGAAGGTAAACAAGATAACCTTCGGAAATGTTGCAGAGAGACCCTTAAACGAGATCTGGTGGGATAGGAGGTACGCAGAATTCAGGGCAAGAGTAGAGCTACTTCAGTTCCCCTCCTGCAATGACTGTCCCTTCGAGGAATTTTGTGATATGGCCTCTTCAAACGAGCTAGATTGTTGGGGAAACTCTCCAAGCTGCGCCGCATGTCCCTACTACAGGAGAGTTGTCCAATGTCCTAGAACTGATGTGATGGAGATGCTCATGGTTTAGTCCTTGCTTCAAGAGGAAGTCGAACAGCAGCTCCTCAAAAGGACGTGATCGCCTATCTTTATATAAGCAACTAGGCGCAGGACTTTGATTAGGTGATTGAAATAGGCTTCCTCAAGAAGTTTGGCAGCAAGAGATGGAGTCCTACCTTTAGCATGATGCTTGAACATGCGAATCTGACGATAAACGTGATCAGGAGCTTGAGGGATGCGATATCTCTTAGGGCGAGGGGGGAGAAGGAAAGCAGTCTTAGGAAGATAAGGCAGATAGATGCCGTAGAACATGAGGCAGATCAGCTCAGGAGGCGTATCATGGCAAAACTAACTGAAGGAGTGCTGCCTCCGATAAGTAGGCAGGATCTCGTACACCTGACGAGGAGGCTCGACTACATAACGGATTACGCCCACGAGGCAGCCAGGTTCCTTACGTACATCGACCTAGCGAAGATGCCAGATGATTTGAAGGAAGGAATAATCAAACTAGCTGAGGAAACCCTTAGGTGTGCCGAGGCAACTAGAGAGGCGGTAAAGGAGATAGGATCTGACTTCTCTAAGTGCCTAGAACTCTGCGATGAAGTTGAGAGGATCGAAGTAGTCTGCGATAACCTGTTCCAAGATCTAATAGGGAAGCTTCCTTGCATCAGGAACCTCCCGGCTGGTCTCCTCCTCCTCGTACACGATCTAATATTGTCGCTGGAGAACGTATCAGATGCCTGCGAGAATACCATAGACGTAATGAGAGCCGTCGTGATAAGGGCCTCAGGCTAATAAGGTCAAGAACTTTCCCATCAAGAAGCTCAACAGGCCTGCTGCCGGCAAGGTGACGATCCAAGAGAAGATTATCTCCCAAACCTCCCTCAGATTCAGGAGAGCTCTTTTAGCTAGGGCCATTCCCGCTATTGAGGCCACTAGGACGTGAGTTCCAGATATGGGGAGGCCAAACCACGTGCCCACGAACATTATGATGGCAGTTGACATCTGGGCTATCAGGGCCATTCCAGGGGACATCCTTATCATCTGAAGACCAATGGACTCTATGACCTTCCTTCCAAACGTGTAAAGACCGATGGCCATTCCTGCGCCGCAAATTAACCTGATCAAGAGGGGTCTACCAAGTACAACTGATAGGAATGCCGTTGCGTTCCCTATGTCGTTCGCTCCTCTTGAGAAGGCCGTTAGGGAGGCTCCAAGAGTCAAGATGAGGGCTGATGAGAACTCCATCCTATCCCTGTCCCTCAACCCCTTGGC
>QMVU01000168.1 GCA_003661265.1 Thermoproteota archaeon
AAAACCGATAAATAAAGACTAGAATAGGAGAAGCCTATATAGCGATGTACGCCTTGCATCGAGGGCAATGTATGTGCTCAGATGAGTGCTCCGAATTATAACCGCTCACGGGAATTCTCTCCTTGTCAAGCATTAAATGGCATCTAGGGCACTGTACGTACCTTTCATCCAATTCTCTCGACTCTAGCTCGACTATAAGGCCCAACGCTGCCAGCAGCATTGTGCCCAATATGAAGACAATGGCCGTCATAACTCACCATAAATTAGAATCATTTCAAATTAAAAAATATTTGTAATTAGATAAAATGTTAGCTAGAAGACATTTGTATTTTTTAGATAAAAATTTTGACAATTTCTTAAATTATGCTAAAAAGAATTTGAAATTATATCGATTTTAGTCATTTTTATCCTATTAAGGAGGATATCTCTCCTAGGACGTACTAGATTCAATCAATTGAACTTTTTATTAACCTTTATTATTTCTAAGCTATTGGTCCTAGGTAGAAATGGTTGCGTGGTGATTAGACGAATGAGTTCAGAGGGCTCTCAGCTAAGCCTTACTGAGGAAGATCTACTAAAGGAGCTTCGTAAGACAGGCTTAAAAGCTACAATTCAGAGGTTTGAGATCCTAAAAGTTTTGTTAAGGGAAAGAAAGCATCTATCTTTGAAGGAGGTACACGAGAAGGTTTCCAAGAGACTGCCCACCATAAGCTTGTCGACGGTATACAATACGCTCAGGTCCTTAGTTGAAGTTAACCTGCTCAGGGAGCTTAACGTCTCTGGGGAGACGCGTTACGATGTGAACGTCGAGCCTCACGTAGATCTAGTCTGGTTGGATACGGGGGAGATAGAGGACTTCACCGGCATAGACGTGGCCGCCCTGATAAGGACAGTGGAAGAGAAGACAGGCATGAAAGTTAAGTCGTGGAGGGTGGAATTCCACGGGGTAAGGGAGGATAAGGAGTAGGAGTAATATATTAGGGCCTCTGTTGGAGTAGATGTTCCCCCACGGGTCTTATTTTTAATCATTTGATTGTATTGCATGATAATCGTCCTTTTTTGAATTCTTACTTCCTCAACCCTGCTCTTGCTTAGTTTTAGTAGTACTTTGGACAACTCATAGAAAACGATTTATTTAAGAAGGAATGCTATAGATAAGGGTAAGCATTGGTCGCTGGTATATGCTCGGTGCCTACAATCCTGACATCGACCATATTCCATCCTAGAACCTGGGATTTGGTACATAGAGGCAGTAGACATTCAAAATTCGGATCTAAGAAGCCTAGATATTCTGGGGAGGATACAAGCTGTTGAATTCCCGTGTTCCATTCGAGGATATGCTTGCTGATGCCGTCGTCGAAACGCTTGAGGAGATATTGGGTACCGTGGCCGCGAAGGCGATACTGAGAATGATAGCAGAACTAAACCAGTCTTCAGTAGAGAAAGCTCTGAGGAATCCTAGGGCGATTCACCTAGGTCTTCTGGGTCTGTTCGGTACTGGAGGGAAGATAATAGAGAGGATAATCCTGCAAAAACTTGGAGACAGCGTTGAAGTGGAAATAGACCTTGAGGGAGATTTCCTTGAGGAAATAGAAAAGATAAGGTCGGCTTACTCCAAATCATAAGCCTTCCTGATCAAGTTTTCTATTTTATAGAGGTACCTAGCCGCTTTTACAGCCTCTTTAGAGATCTCAGATACTCTCCCTTTGTATATCACTAGGTGCCTTACCCTAACAGGGGAGCGGGATGTCTTTAAGGCCTCCTCCACCGCGTGATGTAGCTGAACGCAGTGAGGAGATCCGTCCACTGAGAGTACAAGGAGATCCTCCAAATCAACCCTGCACAGGATCGATGCTACCTTTAATGAGATGACGTTTATGTGTTCGCCCTCAGGACAGGCTGCTAGGGCTACCCTTCCTTTGGAGAACTCCCTTAAGATTTCAGGGTGCTCAATTCTTACGCATTCTCCGTAGATAAGTAGTCTGGGATTTGCTCTTATCTCCTTCGAAGCTGAATTCATAGAAAGGAGCCTCATATAGGCTTGAGATCTTGTTTCGTCCATCGTCAGGGTCTTCTCCCTGAAGTATTTATTTATTCCATCTCCTAACCCTCTTTGAGGCGAGGTGCATCCTTTACCTGAGAAGTTCTTGAATTACGCCTTTAGGCAGAGAAGGGATTTTCTCAGAAGGTTTTTGGAGGGCAGCATCTCCGAGTCAGAGTTCCTTGTGGCCTTCACCAGGCACACACCAGCAATAATCTCCTGCGGAAGGGCAGGTCCTAACGGGTCAATTAAGGGAATAGGTTTCGTTCAGAAGATGGAGTTCATTGAGGACACGGTAAAGAAAGCTGAGGAATTCTTGGAATCTGTGACAGGCCTTCCCAGAGGGAAGGCCATGCGCTTGGCCCTGAAGTTCCTCCTAGATGAAGTCTACGTGGAGAAGAAGATAGATTTCACCAAGCTTTCCAGCTTGGAGCTAGCCAAAGGCCATTCTTGGGCGAACTTGAACAAGAATCCGAGGGCTTCAATACTCTTCTACACACCTCCCTCCATCTCATTCGAGGTCAGGGCTAAGGTTGAGGTACACGAGAGGGGGGCATACTGGAAGTACGTAAACGCCATTCATGACATATTTCATGCAGCTGGAAATGAAAAGAGGAGGGATTGGAGTAAGACACCAGCGTATATCTTCCTATTGGAGGAGATCTACGACAACAGCGTCGAAGCTATGGGTAGGAGGATATGGTCGGTGAGTTCGGATGAAGAAGGTTGAGTTATCCCTCATGGTTTTGGCCCTAGGCTTGAACGCCCTAGCGGTAGAGATGTTTCAGAAGAGTGCGCTTGCAGTACCTGCGCTACCTCTCTTCATTTTCTCCCTGATTGTGGTTTCGTGGGTTATAGGCAGGTCCTCAGAAGTTGTCGTCGAGGGGTTAGACGAGGTGGCGCGGGTATTGGGTTTCCCCAGCTACTCGCTAGGTGTTGTAAGCTCTCTGGCCTCCACTTTGCCAGAACTTACCATGACCCTCATGGCCGTCGCTTCGGGCACGGTGGAAATGGTTGAGGTAGCTGTCTTGGCATCCTTGAGCAGCGTTGGTCTAGGAATACTTCTCTTGAGCTCAGTTACCTTCATTTCAAGCGTTAAAGCCGGAAAAGCATCGATAGAGGTTCCAAGGGAGGTCCTGACAGAGGAGTTGAACGCTGTCGCCTTCACCTTGTCGGCATACCTTGTCCTTTCCCTCCTTGCTCTGGCCCATCTCGGACTGGGAGAGGACTCAAGCATGCCAAGAGGGGTTGGTTTCATCCTAACGGCTGTTTACATCTCATATCTCCTCAGGCTAGTTCCATCCTCTGAAGGAGAAGGGAGAGGTTTTTCAAAGGAAGTACACAGCAGGAAGGTAATCTTCAAGCTGCTAATGGGTTTAGCCGGGATCTTCTTTGCTGGGTGGCTGATAGTCTCATTCACGGAGACCTTAGTCTCTGGAGCAGGTCTCAAGGTAGTCCATGCTGCCCTAGCACTTGCTGCCGTTGGAACGCTTCCAGAGCACGGTGTAGCTATAGTCTGTGCGTTTAAGGGAAGGACTGAGCTGGCTCTAGGTAACTCGATAGGAGGACTCACCCAGGTAGCACTTCTCGTAGTTGGCCTGATAGCCCTGCTGGCACCTGTCCCGCTAGACGCTTACGTAACGACACAGTTCGCCGTTACCTCCGCTTCCATGCTCATGCTGAAGTTCTTCGTTAGGGATGACGGAAGGATAGACATAGGAGAAGCTCTAATGATGGTTGCACTTCAGATGCTTGCGTTTGATGTGTTACTATCC
>QMVU01000169.1 GCA_003661265.1 Thermoproteota archaeon
CCTTGAAAATCCGCCCCCATCTAGTCCTAGGAGATGCCAAGAACCTTCCTTTTAGGGAAAGTTCCTTTAGCATGACAATTTGCAGCGGCGCCCTCTCTGAGATACCGAGGAAAGACCGGTCATAGCCGAGATGTAGAGGGTTCTAAAGTCTGGAGGGAGGATCGTCGTTATGACGATGAACAGGGAGCGCATTCCAGCATGTCCGTGGCATATGATGCTAAAGGACTTGAGACATCCCTTAAGAGATGTGGGTTTGTTGGAGCAGAGATCAGGATGGTGGAGCCATTTTACTTGGTGGCAAGGGCAAAGAAATAATAATAAAAGAAGGATGTAGAGAAATCCTCCGTTGGCACTTATCTTAACTCAATGGTCTTAACCCAGAGTTCTCAATGAGGGAATGAAGATGAGCCAAAACAGGCATCTGGAGGGTGGAAGTGAGGTAATAGACAGGAGAAATGTGGCTGGGCTCTTCCTTGCCAGGTTCCTCAGATCTTGCTCCATGAACCTTCAGAGACCAGTCTTACCTACTTTTGCCTCATCTCTTGGAGCAGATAGTGAGAAGATGGGGATGATCCAGTCCATCTCAACCATGGTAGCCCTTCCCTCCAGCCTCTTCCTCGGTAGGATTGCGGACAAGTTAGGAAGGAAGATCATGTTTACAGCATCGATGGCCCTTACCTCACTTAGCAGGGTCATATACGCGCTATCTGGCAGCTGGATTCACTTCATTCCAGCTTCAATAATTGGTTCGATAAGCTTTAGAACTTACAGGCCCCTATCAACGACGATAGGGGCCGAGTCTACGGTAAAGGAGAGCAGAGCTCTTGTCATGAGCCTCCTATCCCTTGGATGGATGATTCCAGGGTTTTTCCTCCCTTATCTTGCTGGTATTCTTGCGGAATCTGTTGGAGAAAGGGCGGTTATCTGGATATCTGCTGGAATATCTGCCGTCGGGGTAATCACAGTTTGGACGATAATTAGGGAAACTTTCAGATTTTCTGAACCTCCTGAACTCAAAATATCGATAAAGGAGCTTCTAGTACCGAACAGAGACCTTGCAGACATATACCTCCTGAAGACGATAGACTCCATCTCTTACGGGATATGGATGAGGGGTGTGCTCTTTATGTTCATGGTGGACGCCTTTGGGGTTACGTCCTCCTACCTAGGGATGCTCAGCTCGCTTAGAAACGTGCTAAGTGCGATAATGAGCGTTCTTGCCGGGTGGTTCTCCGACAGGGTAGGGAGGAAGAAGCTCCTCGTGATAAGCGAGGTCTTCGGCATCCTAACCCTTCTGGCCCTAATACTCCTTCCCGATCCACATGCGATAATGGTTTACTACCCCATCCTGGTCTCCGGGATAATAGCAACGTGGTCCTCTCCTTACAGCGCTCTCCTCTCTGAAAGGACGTCGATTAGGGACAGGGTCACAGAGATCACCAAGGTCGACTTCATAAGCTCCCTAGTAGGTCTTCCCTTCCCTTACGTCGGAGGATCCCTCTTCAGAAGGTTCGGCTGGCGCGCTCCCTTCCTCCTTGCCCTTCCCCTTACATTCATCTCCTTGCTGGCCGCCTGTAGGATAAGGGAACCCGAAGCCTAGCGTTAGTACGCCCTTGCGAAGTAAACCACTTCTTTAGCCTCCCTGCCACAGTATATGCAGTTCGAAAACGGTTCTTCCTTCTCGAAGGGTATTAGCCTTATGGTCGCCCCAGTTTCCTCCTTAATCCTCTCTTCGCACTCGGGGCTCGAGCACCAGCAGGCCTTTATGAACCCCCCTTTAGCCCTTAAGACCTCTTTGAACTCATCATAAGTCTTTACTTCAGTTATGTGTGATTCTAAGAACTCCTTAGCCCTCCTAAACAGGTTTTCTTGGATTTCGTCTAAGGTGCGCTTGACAGCCTCCACGATTTCCTCCTCCTTAACGACGGTCCTCTCAAAGGTGTCCCTCCTAGCCAGCGTTATCTCCCCTTTCTCCAATTCTTTAGGCCCTATCTCTACTCTTAGAGGCACTCCCTTGAGTTCCCAGTGGTTGAATTTCCATCCGGGAGTGTACTCCCTCCTATCATCTAGGAAAGTACTTATTCCGTTCTCCTGCAGCTTCTTAAGGAGTTCCCTGGCCTTATCAAGTACCGCCTCTACTTCAGCCTCCTTGTAGAATATCGGAATTATGACAACCTGTATTGGGGCTATCCTCGGGGGAAGAACGAGACCTCTGTCATCCCCGTGAACCATGACCACGGCTCCGATAAGCCTGGTCGATATGCCCCATGAGGTCTGCCAGACGTAATGTTCCTTCTCATCAGGGCCGACGAACTTTATCTCGAATACCTTCGCGAAGTTCTGCCCTAGGTTGTGGGAAGTTCCCATCTGCAAAGCTTTTCCGTCGGGCATTATGGCCTCCAATGTCGTTGTGTATAGGGCGCCAGCAAACTTCTCCTTCTCGCTCTTCCTCCCGGCCAAGACAGGGATAGCTAGGTAGTTTTCCATGAGGTCCTTGTACATTTCTAAGATCTCCATTACCTCCTGATCGGCCTCCTCCTTAGTTGCGTGAGCCGTATGTCCCTCCTGCCAGAGGAACTCCCTAGTTCTGATGAAGGGCTTAGTGGCCTTTGTCTCCCACCTCACAACGTTACACCATTGGTTCAGCTTAACGGGAAGATCCCTCCAGCTCTTAATCCACTTCGCGTACATGGAGTAGATGATGGTCTCGGATGTCGGCCTTATCGCAAGTCTCTCCTCAAGCCTCTTGTTCCCTCCCATCGTTACCCAGGCGCATTCAGGAACAAATCCCTCGAAGTGCTCAGCTTCTTTCTTAAGGAGGCTCTCTGGGATGAAAATAGGGAAATAGGCGTTCTTATGACCCTTTTCCTTTATCTTTTTGTCCATTATCTGCTGTATTTTCTCCCATATGGCGTAGGAGTACTCCCTGAATATTATACAACCCTTTGTAGGGGCATAGTCAGCCAGTTCCGACTTCAGAACGGTTTGAGTGTACCACTCGGAGAAGTTTTCCGACTTCTTGACGGTGACACCTAATTCAGACATCTCTCACCACTCCCTCATCTAAACTTAAAACAGGACCTCGAAACAGAGTTGTATTCACACAGGAAGAGATTTTAGCTATGTGGAACGAAATCCCTCATCTCAACCACTTGAGAAGCCTTTTAGCGGCTCAATTATAAACTTTTCTAAGCTAAGTCCTCCCTTAAGGGGTCCAGCGAGATTCTCGCCTCAAATACCTCTATCACTCCCACTTATCTCTCTCCCATCATGGAGCCCTGAGATCTGTAATTAGAAGAATTTTTCCTCTTGTAGCGATGTCCCATATTCCCTCCAATCTGCCATCGTAAATGCAGAACATCTTATCATGCAGAGCCACTGTAGTGCATGGATGGGTTTGAACGAGCTCGATCTTATCCCTAACTTCGAGTTTAACTCCTCGGTCTCTTATCCTCAAAACTCCGTGCTCGTCGTATAACTTCACGAGTTCAACCCCATCCATATATATCCTCATACCAAAGGAAGACCTTGATCATAACTTATGGCTGTTCTTCCAGCGTCTATTATGGCCCTGTCTTCGGAAAGCCTGCTTATCACCGTAGCTAGAAGGGTCAAGCTACCTCAAACTCGGGAACGATTTTCTTATGCTTAGCGCTGGATAGGACGTAGGATCCAGCTCTAATTTCTGTAACACCTGAACAGCTTCCACTTATCCTGTAGGTTCCAGTACTGCCTAGGCTAACGACTTCTACATCGATTCCAGCGTCCTCAAGCATATCCCTAGCCCTAATTATAGAGTCC
>QMVU01000170.1 GCA_003661265.1 Thermoproteota archaeon
GCCATAGGAGGATCTGGGCATAACATCAGAGAGACACTCCGATCTGAGGGCTATCGTGTGTGGGAGGCTAACATCAGGTATTATAACTGCTATATCTACGATACAGGGTTAGAGCCCGGGGCTCTATATGAAATAGGGGATTCTAATAAGGTAGAACCCTCATGGAAGTTTGAGTCAGAAGATCAGCGGATAATTAAGCTTCTTTCGAATGAAAAAGAGGAAATAGAGTTTGCAAAGCGCCTTGTGCCTCTTCTGAGACAACCAGCACCTAAGCTTAAAGTTCTTGCCTTAGATATTGAGGTAGCTTCCCCAAGAGGAATGATCGCTCGATCTAAGGATGCAAAATGGCCGATAATTTCGGTATCGTTGTGTGGAAACGACGGTTTGAAACAGGTTCATATTCTAAAGAGAGGTAGAGCTCCACAGATTAAAAAAACAAAGCTGGGAGCGGACATCATAGTTCATGAACATGAAGAGGAACTTATTAGAGAAGTTTTGAGGATAGTGGGTTCCTATCCTCTTATCTTAACGTTTAACGGCGACGACTTCGATCTTCCCTATCTGTCAGAAAGAGCCAAAGGCCTCGGAATTAGAGGTAACATAATAAGGAGGGAGAAAGATAAGGTTACTGTTGAGACGGGAGTTCACATAGATCTATATAAATTATTCCGAAATGCCTCGATTAGGGTATACATCTTTAAAAATGCCTACTTGGGCTCGACGCTTGATGAGATAGCCGAGGCTCTTCTTAACGAGAGGAAGATTGAAGTAGACAAATCCAATATACCCGAGCTTCCACCCGAACAGTTAGCGGAATATTCTTTTCAGGACGCGTATTTAACGCTTAAACTCGGTACAATAGACAATAATTCCTTAATTAGGCTTTTGTTTGTCTTTTCAAGGATATCAAAGCTCACATTGGAAGATGTAGCTAGGCAAGGTATATCGAGATGGATTTCGAACATGATCTTCTATGAGTATAGAAGGCGCGGATGGTTAATACCTAACCCAGAAGAGATTCAGGAGGTTCGAGGAAAAGAAACTTATAGTAAAGCCACCATCGAGGGGAAGAAGTATAAGGGAGCCCTTGTGCTAGAACCGGTCCCTGGCCCTCACTTCAACGTAGCTGTATTAGACTTTGCCAGCATGTATCCTAGCATCATCGGAACTTGGAGGATAAGCTTTGAGACAATAAACTGTCCACATGAAGACTGTAAAACTAACAAACCTGTTGAGGAGTTACCACATTGGGTTTGTAAGAAGGGTCTTGGTCTCATTCCAGATCTAATAAAAACAATAAGGGATCTGAGGGTTAAATGGTACAAGAAGATAGAAAAGGATCCAACGAGGAGTCCTGCAGAGAGAGATTGGTACGGTGCTGTTCAAAGGGGATTAAAGGTCCTTCTTAATGCATCTTATGGAGTATTTGGATACGAAAATTTCCCGCTTTACTCTCCACCAACAGCGGAGATGATCACAGCCATCGGAAGAAAAGCAATCCTGTCCTCGATAGAGGAAGCTAAAGCATTGGGGTTGAGGGTAATTT
This sequence comes from Thermoproteota archaeon, assembly GCA_003661265.1. Classification (GTDB taxonomy): domain Archaea; phylum Korarchaeota; class Korarchaeia; order Korarchaeales; family Korarchaeaceae; genus QMVU01. The sequence continues at coordinate 1,547 of QMVU01000170.1, forward strand.
ACGGGGATACTGATAGTCTATTCATTAAGAACGCTCCTCAGGAAAAAATTGAGGAGCTTTGTAGGAGAATAAGAGATAAACTAGGAATTGAGCTGGAGCTGGATAAAGTGTATAGATACGTTATTCTCTCCAGGCTTAAGAAGAACTATCTTGGCATTTTAGAGGATGGAGGCGTTGAAATAAAGGGGTTGCTGGGAAAAAAGAGAAACATTCCTTCTTTCGTAAGAAAAGCCTTCGAAGACGTGATTTCTATACTTAAAGATGTTAGAAACGAGGAAGATCTTGAAAACGCTAAGAAAAGAATTGTGGATGTAATAAAGGGCTGGTGTCAGAAGCTTGAGAGAGGGGAGTTTTCCTTGGAAGAAGTTGCCTTCGAAGTTATGCTGACTAAACCCACCGATGGTTATGTTAAGACCACTCCTCAACACGTAAAGGCTGCTATTATGATAGAAAAGAGGAAGGGGATAAGAATACCACCAGGTGCTGTTGTATCCTTCGTTAAAACAAAGGATAAAAATGGAGTTAAGCCGGTGGAGTTTGCAAAGAAAGAAGATTTGGATTTGGACAAGTACTTGGAAATCATGGAAACTACTTTTGGACAATTGTTAGGAGCCCTTGGAACTAGCTTCAGAGAAGTTGTATCCGGTGTTAAGAGACAAACTCTCCTGGATTATTTCTGAGCTGTAGAAAGGTATTCTCTTAGCTTCTTTTTTACCCTTTTGCTTACTATGGCACCATCTATTCTCCCTCTCACTTCGGACATGACCCTTCCCATCAGGAGCCCATAAGCTCTTTCCCCTCTAGCAAATATTTCCTCGCGAAGCTCCTTTATCTTGGTGTCTATTATCTCATCCAATTGATCTATGCTCATATACCTCTTGGAAACGATTTCCTCCAGAGAGGAGGTCTCATCTAATGCTAATTCTGTAAGAACCTCTGGAATGGCTTCCTTTGCCAGTTTTCCTTCATTTACGTAGGCAAATATCTCCTTAAACGTCTGATCCTTAAGCCTCTCTACGGGAACTCCTTCTCTTTTTAGGGCTGTTAATGTGGAAGAGAGAGTGGCTGCGATGAAGCTTGGAGATATTCTTGGATAACTGCTTGCGATCTCCTCAAATAACTTAAACCTCCAATTATCAAACAATAACTCAGCAAGCTCTCTGCTTATTTTATAGGAGTTAATGAGCCTGCTTATCGTCTCCTCCGGGTACTCCGGAAGACTTTGAGAGACTTTCTCCACAATTTCATGGGAGTTTATTGGTGGAATATCTGTTTCAGGATACATCCTCTCTGATCCTGGAAGGGGCCTAGAGAAGGAGGTGTTCCCATCCGGTAGCACCTTTCTGGTTTCAGCTGGTATGCTCTCTAGAGCGATCCTTGCTCTCTCCAAGACGGCATTTAAAGCTAGCTTAGCCACTTTTCTCGAGGCTAATACCAAAACGAATGCGTCGTTAGGCCCTCCGCCAAGCCTTTCTAGGATCTTTCCAATTATCTCCTCTCCAAGACCATAAGAGCGTGCTTCGTCAGAGTGAATAATCCCTCCAACTCCTCCGAAGACCTTCGCATAGTCAGACAGCTCGGTTCCAAACCTTCTGCCTGGCTGAATCTCTCTTGACAGAATCCCTTTCATCGATGGAAGCAGCGCTCCATAAGCTCTTTCTCCCCTTTTAAGAGCTTTCATGATGAAACCTTTGGAAATTCCTTGAAGTAAATCAGTTACCTCTACAATTCCCCCACTGAAAGCATCTTTACTTAGACCTCTGTCTTTTAACTCCTTCATGATGTCCAGCAATGAAATTTGCCTCTGTATCTCTCGATTTATGATTTCTGGTATCATGCTAAGTTCCTGAACTCCCTTCACTTCCTGTCTAGCTCCTTTAGAGATGCTAATGTTGAGGTCTTGTCTTATTGTCCCTATCCCCCTCATGACTTTGCCAGTTGCCCTCAGCAATCTGCCGAGCTTTAATGCCGCTTCCTTCGCTTGCTCTGGATGCCATATATCCGGCTCCGTGGCTATTTCGACAAGGGGTATACCAAGCCTATCTAGCTTATACTTTGCCCTGCTAGGTGTAGATTCCACTATGAAGGCCGATTCCTCTTCCAAACAAAGGGTTTTGATCCTTACTAGACCATAGGATGTTTCAATGTAGCTGTCCTCTTTGCCCACCGCTACTAAAGCTGTCCTTTGAAAACCAGTTGTGTTGCTTCCATCTATCACGATTTTCCTCATAACATGGATCTCA
>QMVU01000171.1 GCA_003661265.1 Thermoproteota archaeon
CTCAAGGAACTTCCTCACCTTCTTCGGTAGGACCTCCAAGGACTTCAAGTTCTCTCTCAGCAGGTTCTCAGCCCTCCTCCCCTCACAGACCGGCCCATGTGAGAGGACTATCTTCCTGTAATCCCTGACGCTCTCAAGCAGGAAGCGTATTGTCTCAAGAGAGGTTTCATAATCCACGAAATAGGGGATTGCCACCGTTCTAAGAAGTTTATCCCCGAAAAAGGAGTCCCCAGCGTAGAGGAGTCCGTCCTCAGTTAGGTATCCGACGTGGCCGAAGGAGTGACCCGGTAGGGGTATGGACTCGAAAGGCCCAAGCTCAGCAGGGGGATCAAAGCACTCATCTACTGAGACCGGCAGTGCAGGAGCTACTCTAGCCATTTTCTCGCTAGCCTTAGCGCCGAAGCCCAACGCCCTCCTTATGTCAACGCTCCTTGCCGAACACGATTCCAGGCATGAGGCTGCTACAACAGCATTAGTTAGCTCCACAAACCTTGGTATCGCAGCCAGGTGATCTGAGTGGCTGTGCGTGATAAGAACTCGCTTCCTCTTATCCTCATCCAATTTCCTTGCCAGTTCCTCCCCTCTCCCAGAATGTGAGCCGGGATCAACTATCCAGATCTCTCCATCCGACGAGATGATTAGCGAACAGGGAGAACCAGGGAAAAGTAGAGCACCCTTTCCCAATCCCCTGAACTCCATGTTAACCCCAAGTTAGTTGACCCTTCCCGTAAAAAAGGTGGAAGAGAGGATCAGCCACCTCCTATGGGAGGGATGAAGTCAATCACATCGTTCTCCTTGATTACGGCGGATAGTCCCCCAAATTCCTCTATAGGTTTGTTGTTTATCATTATTATGACGTTAATCCTGCCCTTTCTGTATATCAGCCTCTTGGCCTCATCTGGAAAGCCCTCAATTAGGGCCCGAAGCGTAATTGGGGTCTCGAATTCCATCTCCTTTCCAAGGATCTCCTTGAGCCTCCCTATGAACTTCGCCCTAGCCTTCGGCACCTAACTCACCCTCTCTGGCTCTTTGACGTACAGGGCAAATATGAGGAGTGTCATGAGACCTATTAAAGAGCTTATGAAGAAGGGGATCGCTGCCCCCGGGACCGAAAGGCTTCCCAGAACGAAACGCTTTGGAGCATAAAGCTGGTAGATCTCCCCTCCAATCAAGGGCCCGACTACTGCTCCGACATTGAACGCGGCTTGCACGGTTCCAAAAACTTTGCCCCTGACCCCCTTAGGAACTATGTCGGCCTGAAGGGCCCTGAGGGAGGGCATTGAGAAGTTAAAGGCGATTGATCTCAGGCTTGCTAGGATCCCGAACTCCTTAAGGCTTCTGGAGAAGGGGATCAATATCGTCGAGAGCCTAGAGATGAACGTGCCGGATATTATGAGTGGCTTTCTACCGATGGAGTCGGAGAGCCTTCCGGCCGGGTACGTGACCAACAAGCCTAGGATGCCCGCAAGGGTGGTTACACTTGCTACAGCTGCTGGATCCGCTTTTATGAATTCTATCACAAATATGGTGAAGAGAGGAGCTGTAAGACCCATTCCTACACCATTAGCTATCGCCAAGACGTATATGGCTTTTACGCTCCTCCCTACTTCGGCGATCTCCTCCCCTTTGCCCTCCTTAACTTGAGGGCCTTTCCCGATACGGCCTTCTTCAAGCAAGAGCGCGGCTGGAAGGGCCATAGATGAGAAGAGCGCAAGTCCATAGAAAGGGAACTTTAGGGCCAGCTCTACATCCTTGATTCCTAACACGATGACCCCAAATTTGTAGATGGCAGCTCCTACGGCTGGGCCAGATGTCATCGCCAGGTTATTGGCTATCATGTAAACTGCCATGTACCTTCCCCTATGGCTTGGATCTGTTGAGTCCATGAGCAGGGCCTCAGCCACAGGCCAGACCATAGCAGACGCTACTCCCTGAAATCCTCTTATGAGATAAAGGTGGAGCGTAGAGGAGGACCCTATGTAAGCGAAGGCCATCAGAACGTATAACAAAGCTCCAATAGAGATTATCCTCTTCCTTCCTACTTTATCGCTTAGTGTCCCGAAGAACCTGGCGGTTAATGCCCTAGTCAGCATAAAGGCCGACATGAGGGCTGTGTATTCTAGAGCATAACCTGAAGCACCCGAGATCCTCTCGAAGGTCTCAGGCAATCTGTCAAGCCTTCCAGCGAGGTATAGTATGTAGTAAGGTAGGATCACAGAGATCGAACCAAAGCCTAAGCTTACCATAAATCCCAGCCAGGATAGGAGCACGAGGTTTCTCCTCATAGTGAGTCCCTTCGCCGATCGGATCGTCTCGAGGCCATCCAGCGGACCAAGTGGATGTGTGAGGTTAAATAAAAGGGTAGATAATCCCCCGAAATACACGTGCTATGGGATATTCTTCTCAACTAATTCAATTAGGTAGCGGGGGCCGATTTCCCATCCAAGAAGCAATTTATAGCACTCTAGTGAGTGTCAGCTCTCGATTGACATAATCAATGCACACTTTAAAGTCCTTTAGCTCGTTGTACCCGATGCATCCGTGGAACTTAAACCCAAACCTCTCATCCATCCCCTTAGGTCGAGTACCCTGGCTTGGACATTCTCCAATCTTATTCCAGCAAATTCTAGGCTTTTCACCGTAGTAACTAGGATTTGAACTTCTCCACCAGCTCCTATACCCCTCATTCCAGTGTCTATCACGTTAAGACCAAGTTCTCTGGCCAACGACCTCTTGATTATGAGTCCGGGACCTCCTGTGTCGAGCCAGAAATTAAATGGCCCCTTCCCATTCACATAGACTGGGAACGTAATGAGGTGTTTTATTAGCTTGAATTTAACCTTCTTGACCTCTTCCATCCCGTCCTAGAGTTAACGTAACGTATCTCCTTTTAAAATCATTTGAAGGGAAATCACGCCAAGCAGGATTAGCGTAATTATGAATTTAGGATCTAAGCTAGGACTCCACCAGCTCCCACTAAGATAAATCCATTGGAATGCGTTTTTCCGAAATTTACTCATATCACTCGGCATATGCTATTTCAAATCACGGGAAAAGAACTCTTATTGAAATCCCCTCAATGGAGAAGTTTAGTTAATGAGATAACTTCCTTTCAAGCTGAATGTACTCGGCCTCTATTTTGCCTCCTGACTTTAAATAAAGTAGTGCTCCCGGTGCTAGGTGATCTAGGTAGGCCATTGTGTATACGATAAGCCTTTCCAGTTCCAGCTGCCTCAGCCTGTTTAAGGCTGACTTCATGAGCGTCCAACCAACGCCCTTTAACCTGTGCTCAGGAAGCACCATTACCCCGAAGAAATAGGCCTCGCGACCCTTAACGTGAAACCCCGTTAGCCCTACTACCTTTCCCTTTCTCTCTGCAACGAGCCAGACAAGGTCGTTTGAAGGATTAAACCAAGCTCTTGATACTTCCTTAAGCCTCTCCTTCCCCCCATAATCCTCTATCCACCAGTCCCAGTAGGGTCTCAAGCTCTCGACAAAGACATTAGGAAGAAGATCGAGGTCATCCGGCCCAACATTTCTAACCTGAACTCCCACTTCCAGAGGGAGTTCTGTTTTCATTCCTTGGATATCCCAAATAATCCTCAGTATTCGCCTTACAGGCTTGAAACCATGTCTTTTATATGCAGATACGTAATACTTGATGGAAAAAGTGTGAGCCCTAATGAGCTTAGCTCCCTTCTCAGACAACAGTCCCACGGCCTTACTTATGAGGGCATCCTCTACGCCCTTACCCCAAAATTCTCTCAGGACAGCGAGATCCCA
>QMVU01000172.1 GCA_003661265.1 Thermoproteota archaeon
CCTCGAAGCCCACATAGTAGAGGGCCTCAGCAACTCTACGTAGCAAAGCTTCAAGGTTCAACCCGGAACAACCTCCCTCTTAACTTCTATGAGCTCAAGTTTGATGTAGTCGCCCTCTCGGATTCCCAGAAGCTCCCTGATCCTCTTAGGGATGGTTACTCTTCCCTCGCTGATCACTTTACTTATAAACTCAATCTCCCTTCGCATATCACTTACCACTCTCCAATATACAATATCCTACGGAATATGTATTTAAAGCTTTCTACATACCGGTCAGTGATAGGTAATAGATTCTCTTTTATTGATGAGTGATAAATGGTTACTGAACAAGAATGACTGAGCTAGATGCTTTAGAGCAAACAGCTCTCCCTAGAATTTTGGTGTATCTTCTAAAGAAGGGAAAAGCTTCCAGAACGGACCTTAAGAACAACATAGATGCCAGTCAGCAAGCCATCTATAATTCTCTTCCCATTCTAAAACGATATGGCTTGATAGAAGAGATCTCGGAGACAGTCTTCCCTAGAAGAAAACTCATTACCTTAACCGATAAAGGACAGAGAGTTGCTGAGCACCTTGTCGAGATTGAGAAGATCCTTGTTAAAGAGAAAGGGGAGAGTTAGTTGGGTCGGGCTGAGTTTTGGAACGATCTTGTTCCAGCAGCTCTCCTGTCAGTAGCAACCTTCCTGTTCCTAGTCGGCGTTATACTTGTGAATGTGCACTGGACTCCATGGGCATACAGCAAAGACGCTTTAATCCTCTACGGACTCAGCCTCTTCCTAGCCAACGTCACAGGCATGATCTTTCTCGGATTCAGGGCAAAAGACGACAGATTCGTAGACTCTATTAAGTTAGGCTCAACCGTCTCAGCTCTTCTAATAGCATTCTCCTACATACCTACAATTTTAATAGCCAGCGGTATGCTTCCATGGATCATGCTGGCTCAAGCTTTAAGCCAGATTCTTTCCTCTTTTCCAGGTCAAACTCAACCTAAACCCCTAGAGATCCCGCCAGCCATCATCCAAACGTTAGGCGCATATTTTCTAGGCGTAATCGGGCTTTCACTTTTAGGAGCCTTCATAGGAGCCCTACTCTCCGTCCTACTAGACAAATGCAAAATTGAATTGAGAATCAAATCAAAAAAAGGAAAGTCGCTAATCATTAGCATAATTTGAATTTCAACCTTGGGAAAAGATAACTCTTCACGAGGTTGTGAGCGATCTTTTAAAAATCAATAGTACATTTTTCGTTGAGACAGACAAGCTTAGCATCTGCCTTCATTTCTTTGTAAATGCTAAAAGCGCTATAAGCCAATTTTTCGAAATAGCGAACATAGTTCACTCGTTTCTTTTCTTTCCTTTCCAAGTAAATGTGCGGTGCAAGTCTATTCCACGTTTCACAAATCGGAATACACATCCATCTAAGATAGGCCTCTCTGAATTCTTTTGATAAGTTCAATTCAAAGAACATCATGCCAACCCTATCAAACCTTACTGCTAATTCTTCAAATTTCCTTCTCTTTTCACATTTATCTCCCATTTCTTTTACTCTACGCTGCTCTTGTTTGATTGATTTTCCATCGTTAATGTAGAACTTAACCAGTTTTCCTTCCGCTTCATCTTTTAGTTCATAAGCAGGATCAAAATTGTCGTAAATATACTTGCGCGTTTCTCTAACATTATCCTCTGCTAGTAAATCAAGCGCTTTAGTGAACACATTAAGAGACAGAGACTGACTTGATGATCTGGCTTGATGCCAGGCAAACAGCGTAGCTAGGCCGCTGAAAATCACCGCAAATAATGAAATAACCAAACCCCAGATTTGATCAAGAGGCATTTTAAAAAAAGGGTTCTTAGATCAATATATAATTTTTTCGCTCAACAGGTTGTCTTCGCTTTTTGCGTGTCAAAATGAAGACGCCGCCTATAATGCTGAGTATGAAGGCGGCTACAGGATGTTCTTCACTCAAGTCCTTTCACTCACCCCGCCACCCACCACCTACCATCCTCCACCGCCATCATCCACCCAGACAGAAACAGCCACCCCACTTCGATACTGCCCCCAAATGTGGAAGCAGGCTTCGCTACGATCCAAGTTCTGCCCTTACTGCGGAACAAAACTGAAAGACTAGACCTTAAAACCATATGAGAGACGACATAAAATTTATAAGCTGTGACGAGAGTAGCAAATACTGAATTTAAAGGGAAATAATAATATAAATTTAGAGCATTTTAGAGAACAGTTACGAGAGGAGTCCTTCATGAGTGAAAGCGAGAAGCAAAAGTTAATGGAAGAATATGCTAACATCCTTCCGGAGCTTGTCGATTCCTTTGGCAAATGTTTAAAAGTAATGGGACATCTAGAAAAAGCTGGTTTTTCACCGTCAGAGATTCTTCAAGATCCTGAGATAATATCCACATTTGCTGAGAAAGCACCACCTGAACTTTTAGGTAAATTTGTTAAGGTATTATTAAGATTAACCGCGTTGCTATCGCAGAAAAAAGAAATTAAAGATATGACAGGTGACGAAAAGATTAAGATAGGTCAAGCTCTTATAGAACTTGCACGAGATCTTCGCGATCTTATGGAAAGTGTGAGGAGATAAAAATGGCGCTCCGGGTGGGAGATCTTTCAGAATTAATACCTATGTTGGGAAGCTTCCAAAAATTTATTATGAATAACATTATAACATTATATAATCGCTCGCTCTCAGAAACATCAAGACTCTCGGCCAAACTTATAGCTAATTCTCTTTCAATCCTTCTTTCATCTAAAGGAAACATAATTTATAACAAAAAATTAGCAGGTTCTCTCTTAAGTGACTTAGGCATTACAAAAAGAGAAGCTCAAAATTTACTAAAAGAATTAGAAGAAGCTCTTGACGAGTATGCTATGGAGAAACACGGCATTAAGTGGGATGAAAGCACAAGAACTGCTCTTGTAAATGAGATAGTTCTTACGCTTATCATCCAGGCGATACAATATGGAAAACAATAACAAATTGGAAAGAACTCTTAAAAAACTCTGGCAATTCATTATTAAGGCCACATATCCCCCTCATCGTACTTATGCTGAGGCTGTACCCTCAATCATAAAGAGCGAATTAGAAGCTAAAATAACAGTAGTTAAAGAAACAGGGATTGCAATACGCCCAGAAGAGATACATGAAGAAGTCAAAAAACTCACCCGACAGTTAGATAAGATCATCTTCCGATAATCCATAGCATCTGTTTAAGTCGCTCCAGCTTATCCTCCTTCACCAAACTGAGAACATCCCCTACGCGACGTCCAGCCTCCTCCAAACTCTTAGCCCGGCTTATTTCTGAAAGGCAGAGTTCAACAGCGTCTTCAAAACCGCGCCTATATGATTCTCTGTCCACCCATCCACCACCTCCCGTCTCCATAATGTATGGAAGCTGTTCGATCTAATTTGTTGACATGTTTATGTAAAACCGGAACGGGCCATGCCTATAGGGAAAAATGTTTCTTCACGAAGAAACGCTTATACGCAAATTTTCAGCCAACCTCAAAACTTAATGCTAATTAACACGAAAACGTTAATTTTACGGTTTTAACCCCCTCTGGAAGACGAATTTCACCGGGGGCACATTTCTACACGAAGAAACGGTTTACCGAGACCTCAAAACCTTCACGACGAAGCCTCCGCCACCCTCAATAGGTTCAACCTTTACCTCTAAGTCCACACCCAGGAAAGGCCTCACCAGATCATGGTATCGCCTAGGAACCGGAATATAGA
>QMVU01000173.1 GCA_003661265.1 Thermoproteota archaeon
CCAGACGAACTTGCTCCCGGAGCACCTATGGCTCCCGGTCTTGGGTGGAACCAGGATACACTGGCCGACCCTTCTCATAGCCTTCGTAAGCTTAATAGGGGCCTACCTGATCATGACTAAGACTCCTCTTGGGTATGAGATCGTCGTGGTTGGGGAGAACCCTGAAGCCGCCAAGTTCGCCGGAATAAAGTACCTCAAGGTAGCCCTATTGACCATGGTCATAAGCGGGGGTCTAGCCGGTATTGCGGGAGTAGGGGAAGTAGCCGGAATACATCACAGGCTCAGATCCGGATTTTCGGCCGGATACGGATATACGGCCATAATAGTCGCCTGGTTAGGTGGCCTGAACCCGGTGCTCATTCTGATCTCGTCCCTGCTGTTCGGAGGTCTGCTCAGGGGAGGCTACCTCCTCAGAACAATGGGGATAAGGATAGGGATAGTCAACATGTTCAACGGGATAATCCTATTCTTCATCCTAATCAGCGAGTTCTTCGTCAGATACAGGATCAGGATAAGGAGGTGATCTCATGAATTCCACGTTAATAGCATCCGTGCTGAAATCAGCTATAAGGGCTGGAACCCCCCTTCTTTACGCTACTGTTGGGGAGATATACGCGGAGAGATCTGGTATCATGAACCTAGGCGTTGAGGGAATGATGATAATGGGAGCAGTCTCCGGATACGGGGTTGGCATAATAACTGGAAATCCATGGCTCGCCATCCTGACTGCTGGCTTGGTCGGGGCTTTGATGGGACTGATCCATTCGGTGCTCAGCATAAACTTCAGGGTGAACCAGGTTGTGTCCGGTCTGGCCCTGACGATGTTCGGGCTTGGTCTAAGCTCTCTAGCTGGAGCCAAGTACATCGGAGTACCGAAGAGAGCATCCTTAACCACCGTCAAGATTCCCTTCTTGAGTAAAATCCCCGTGATAGGGGAGGTTCTCTTCAATCAAGATCCGATAGTCTACGCGTCCTTCATAGTCGTCCCGTTTCTCTGGTTCTTCCTCTTCAAGACTAAGGCTGGAATCATAATAAGGTCTGTTGGAGAGAATCCAGCGGCAGCAGATGCTTTAGGAGTTAAAATATACCTGGTAAGGCATCTATGCACGGTATTTGGAGGTTTCATGGCGGGTCTGGCTGGCGCATACCTCTCGGTGGTCTATACCCCAGCCTGGGTCGAGAACATGACTGCTGGAAGGGGATGGATAGCCGTCGCCCTCACTATATTCTCCCTATGGAATCCTCTTAGGGCGATGTTAGGGGCGTATCTCTTCGGAGGGGTGGAGGCGGTTCAGTTCAACCTTCAGGCTTACGGCATCCCGCCAGACATACTTGGCATGATGCCCTACCTCCTAACCATCTTGGTCATGGTCTTCGGGGCTGAGGAGAGGATAAGGAAGAGGCTGGGGGCTCCATCTGCTCTTGGAGTTCCCTACGTAAGGGGAGAGAAGTAGGGAAATTAAGAGCAACCTTTATCTTAATCACCTTACAAGATAGTTTAAGGTGAATAAGTCATATGACGACAGCCCAGTGGATCGCTGTTGTTGTTATCGTTGCGATCGTCTCCTCAGGCCTGACTTACTTCCTTGTTCCTGCGAAGACCGTTACAGAGGTCATTGAGAAGGAGGTCACGCCGAAGATAAAGGCTGGTTGGATATACGTCGGGCCTATAGGCGATTACGGCTGGACTAAGGCCCATGATGAGGGCAGGCTTTTCTGCGAGCAGATTTTCCCGTGGTTGGAGACAACTTATGTGGAGTCGGTGTCTGAAGGGGATTGTCCTAGGGTTATCGAGGACCTGATTGCAGACGGGTGCACCGTCATCTTCACCACCAGCTTCGGATTCATGGATCCGACGCTTGAGATGGCGAAGAAGCACCCAGACATCATATTCTGGCACTGCTCTGGCTACAAGAGGTATAAGAACATGGGAACCTACTTCAGCGAGTTCTACCAGCTTTATTACCTGAACGGCCTAATGGCCGGAGCTCTGACTAAGACGAACAAGATAGGGTATGTGGCCGCCCACACGATCCCGGAGGTGGTTAGGCACATAAACGCATTTGCTATAGGGGTTAAGGAGGTTAACCCAGACGCAGTGGTGTATGTAAGGGTTATTCACGCCTGGTACGATCCAACGAAGGCAAGGGAGGCTGCAGAGGCCCTGATTGCAGAAGGATGCGATGTGCTCGCCTTCACGGAGGACTCCCCAACCGTCATAGAGGTCGGACAGGAGTACACGGAGAAGGGGCAGCAGATATACACCTTCAGCCACTACAGCCCAATGGAGGATTACGGGCCAGATTCTTGTGTGAGCGGGCAGATCGCCCACTGGGAGGTCATTTACGCGGACATCTTGGCCAAGATATATGCAGGCTATTACACGACCACGAACCTTGAGAACATCGACTACTGGTGGATGCTAAGGCAGGGGGCCTGTGAGCTAGGAGGAAAGGTAGGAGAGCCCATCAATCCCAAGTTCGTAGATGAGCTGAAGGCCATCATGGTGACCGATAAGATAACTGGAGAGGAGCTAAGCGTCTACGACTTGGTAATGCGCAGATTAGCGCAGATGAGCGAGGACGTTCCGACTTTCGATCCGTTTACAGGGCCTCTCTACGACAACAAGGGCGTCCTAAGGGCCAGACCTGGTGAGAGACTCGGACACGACGAACTTTGGACCATGCAGTGGTGGTACGAGAACGTGGTAGGTCCGGAGCTAGGAGGCTGATCTACCCTCTCCTCTTTTTTATTTCTAGCCGTTTCCCATAAAATTTCGCGGTATCTTGACGCCAGTTGGCCAAACTATTAAATCCGACACCGGGGTCATCTTGATAAAACCTTTAAGTGAACCGAAGCAAGATCAAGACAATGACGACGCATAAGTTCCTTGTGATTAACCCCGAGAACTGTACTGGTTGTAGGATCTGCGAAATCGCTTGTTCATTTCAGCATTACAAATCCTTTAACCCCAGGAAGTCTAGGGTACACGTTTTGAAGGTGGAGAAGAAGGGAGTTTACATACCAAACATATGCAGACATTGTGGAGATGCCCCCTGCATGGCCTCATGCCCGACAGGAGCAATTTACAGGGACAAAGAGACGAATGGAGTCCTGATAAACTATGATTTGTGCATAAAGTGCCACCAGTGCGTTATAGCTTGTCCATTTGGCGCCATTACCATAGACCCGGACACATCTGAACCTATTAAGTGCGACTTGTGCGGAGGAGATCCCCAATGCGCAGCCAGGTGCCCAAGAGAAGCAATTCTGTACATAAGAGGGGACAGGGTAGGGTTCGACAAGCGTAGGAGGAGGTCTGAAGCCTTCCTTGAGGTCCTCTCAAGCATAGCAGGGGGAGGTGTCTGAATGACGAGGTACAAGGGATATGCGGGCAAGTACCTAAGGGTCGACCTGACCTCTGGTAAGATAAAGGTGGAAGAGCTGCCCGATTCTCTATGCGAGGATTACGTTGGAGGACTTGGATTCGCAACGAGGATATTGTGGGATGAGGTTAATGAGAGAACCGATCCCCTTGGTCCAGAGAACAGAATAGTGTTCTCAACTGGGCCTGTTACTGGAACGCTGTTTCCAGCAGCAGGAAGGTACCAGGTGAACTCCATGTCCGCCCTCACTGGCATATGGGGACATGCGAACTCCGGAGGTCACTTCGGACCTGAGCTCAAGTACGCCGGGTATGACATGATAGTTATCTCGGGGAGGAGCGAGAAGCCCGTCTACTTATGGATAG
>QMVU01000174.1 GCA_003661265.1 Thermoproteota archaeon
CTTACATGGCCTTGTATCTGCCGAATAAACGAGCAGCTTACCTCTTCTGGGAGGACCCATCACGTCCTGTGGTAGAACGAGCCGTCCAGATGGTGTTTTTATAGGTATACCTTTCTGAAGTAAGCCTCTTAGGGTTATAGGCACTCCTAATTCGTTTGCCTTCTTTACATCAAACTTTCCTGGTTTGTCAGCCTCTTTAACTCTAATTCCAAAGGTTTCTGTGTCTCCATGAAGAACGTGAAACATCTTAACCTCATACTTACCGAAATCGAAGGAACTATCATTATCGATCTCAAATACTTTCACTTCAAAACGGGGCTCGAGATAAGCCTTATCTATAAGTTCTTGAAGCACGTCTTTTAAACCAACAGGGGAGTAGATCTCAAGTCGTTTTTTCCTCCTTAGGAGGCTGAGGGTTTGAATCATTGGAAAAAGGCCCAAAAAATGATCGCCATGAAGATGGGATATGAAGACTCTTGTTAGTTTAGCGAAACCTAGACCTGATCTCATAATCTGTTTCTGGGTTCCTTCTCCAGCGTCTAGTAAAATATACTCTCCATCAAAGAATACAGCAATGGCTGGATGACTTCTCTCAAGCGTGGGTACCGCTCCTCCGGTCCCTAAGAAGATGACTTTCATCAGCACACACCAACCTTGTTGCCTTTAATAATGAATAAAGTCAGTTAACAGCTTCTTGCTGTCTTTTATTGGTGTAGAGCTTGAGCTTGAGTATCTCTCTACCCAATGTTGTGGCTAGCGCGTTAATTCCAGTTCCCTTTTCCGCTGAAATCTCATAAAAAGATATCCTCCTTTGTCTAAGCAATTCCTTACATCTCTCAACACTTTCATTAAACTGCGACCACAGATCCTCCTTATTGAGGACTATTAGCAGTTTTATCTCAGAAAATTCTCTAGAAATCTCATCGAGCAGCGATATTTGGTTCTCCACACTATAACCACATGTTTCGGTTGGATCAATCATATAGACTATGAACCATGCAAGACGCTTAAGAGCCAGAATAGCTTGAAGTTCAATTACATTTCTCTCGGATAGAGGTCTATCTAGAAGCCCTGGAGTATCTATTACCTGTACCCTCATCGCTCCTCCCTTAAGGTAAAAATGACCAACCAATAGGGATGTTGTTGTAAAAGGATAAGACGCAATCTTCGGCTTTCCCGTCGATATCCTTCGAACTAAAGTGCTCTTTCCAGTATTTGGCATTCCTGCTATCACTACCGTTGGAATTCCTATCTCAATATTGGGAATTGTACTGAGTTTTTGGCATGCCGCTCTTATGAGATCTATGTCGTTTGAAATCGATTTTACTATAGAAGAGATTCTTCCCATTGCTGCTTTTCTGATCTTCTCCATCTCAGCAAAGTCTTCAGAACGCATAACTCTCCTAATATATTGTCTGCTAAGCCTTCTAATCATCCTCTTAGCCCAGCTTAGTCTACTTAGAGCTATTCTTAGCTCATCCACGCCAATTAGAACATCAGTAAGTTCCCTGTAGAAGGGATGTAAAGCATTGAATGACGGAAATGAACGAACCACAACATCTAACCTATTAGAGATTACGTCAGCCATTGAAGCAATACGCCCAGCTTCTCTTATCCTTGCTGCGAGTATTGGGTCCTTTTCTTTTGTACCTCTTGCCTTAAAACTTCTCTTAAAGGCAAGATCTAGAAGCTCCTGAGCTGAAGGAGGACTTACTAATGAGCTAAAGGGGAATGAATGAGAATACTCTTTCATTCAGATCTCCGGCAGATTACTCAAGAAGGGTGCTGGTTATAGCTTTGAGGTATACTTTGCATAAGTCTTGGACCGAATCGAAGAGCACATATTCATCTCTGGAGTGCTGATTTCCCCCTCTTGGTCCTAGGATAGGAAGGCTGATGTTACCTATTTGATGAAGGTAATTAGCGTCGCTAACGGTATGGTAAAGTTCGACTTCAGGTTCTCTTCCAAGAACCTCTATATACGCCTTTTTTAAAGAGAGGAATGCAGGGCTATTTTCTGGGACTTGATACGGTGCAGCATATGGGGTCGGTCTTTGCATAAGCCTTATCTCAGTATTCGCTCGAAAATCTGGAGCTTTCTTAAGATAGGAGACAAAACGTCTTTTCTCTTCCTCGTCTGATCCCGAGGGATAGTGCCTATCCATTCGGATAAGACATCTCTCTGGATGCGTTACTATGAACTCTTGGGATCTTATTGCAAGAGGAGCTACGCTTCCTTTTACCTTTGGTTTAGAAGAGTATTTTACAGCCCAAAGGACAAGCTTACAAGCTTCAACGACAGCATTAATTCCTCTTCTCTCGGTTCCAACAGCAGCTCTACCCTTCACGGTTATGTCGAAGACAAGCCTTCCATAGGCGCCTTTCATTATTTTCATTTGAGTTGGCTCTCCAACTACTCCCAACTCTACTCCCTTTAATTTACCGCTTTTTGCTAGTTGGTACGTCCCTCTACTGTAACCCTCCTCGTCGCAGACAGCTGCTAGAATAACTCGCCCTTTGAGTTCGTCCTTGACATCAGAGACAACTCTCAGAGCCTCTATCATGGCAGCAAGGCTTGATTTCGAATCGAAAGCCCCGATTCCATACACGATGTCTCCATCTACCTCTCCCCAAGGATTTCTGCTCCACCCTTCAAATAGTTCAACTGTATCCATGTGACACATGAGCAAGTACTTCAGGGGTTTATCCTCGGACCCAAAATACGCGATAACATTTCCACCGCAACCTTCTACCGGCTGCCTTTCCACCTTGTCAGCTATCTTTGCAAGCTCACTTATCAAGAAATCTGCTAATTCCACCTCTCTTGAGAAGAAACTTTTAATCGATATTATTTCTAACAATAAATCTCTTAATCTGTCTGAGTTTATTTTAAGATCCATATTCCTCCTCCTCTAATAAACTTCTACGTCAGTCTTATTGGAATGAACTTCTCGATGGCACCTTCCTTACCAATAAACAGGATATCTATACCATCTCCTGAGAGAGCGTCTCTCTCGATGGCTCCTCTCATAGCCCTCTCAGCTATCTTCATAGCCTCTTCCTTACTCAAATTAGGCGAGTAAAAACGTTCTAAAATCCCTATAGCAAGTTTTGCGCCAGTACCTACGGCAGCATATTTGTCTTCAAGAGAACTACCAGCTGGGTCTAATACGTACAACTTAGGTGAATCGTCCTCAAGACCGCCTACTATCATCTCGGCATAATAGGGCGAGAACATCCTCCTTTGATACAAAATTATCGATAATATACGCGCTATATTTGATGGCTTCGCCGCTCTTCTGGTATCTAACTCATATAACCTTACGTTAAAAATGAGCGTATCAACTAAGGATTGAAAATCAGCAGGTATACCTGCGGAGGCAACACCTACCATGTTGTTTAGCGTAAAGACCTTTTTCACGGATTTACTTAATATGTACCCGTTCCCATACGAGACCCTTCTATCTGCCGATAGCACTACCCCATCCTTTGTTACTAAACCGATAGCTGTTGCTAGAACCATCTGTATCCTCCACAATTCATTGATCTCATGAAATTAAATCTTAGCGTTCAACCTTTTAGGAGGATAAATTATACAAAAGGCTCTTATTTAGGATTATTATGGTATAAAGAGCCCCGGGCGGGATTCGAACCCGCGACCTCCGCCTTTATGGGTCTCTCACTTACCAAGGCGGCGCTCCACCAGCTGAGCTACCGGGGCAACTCTGTTTCGATCC
>QMVU01000175.1 GCA_003661265.1 Thermoproteota archaeon
AGATCATGTAATCTAGAACGAATATCGTTATGAAGGAGACCAGAAGGGTGGTTGCGATTAGGCCATATATTCCCAGCCTTGGGATGAGGAGGAGGCTCATCGGGACCCCGATTGCAAGGGAAATTAGGTTTGCCTTCATTATGTCCCCTGTTTTTCCTTGACTGGCAAGCAAGGCGTTTGAGCTAAGGGCCCCTATTCCACAAAATAGCTGTCCTATGCTTACTAGAGAGAGAAAGGCAGGGGCCTGGGAATACTTCTCACCGAATAGCGAGAAGACCAACGGCTTTGAGAGAGTCATAACCCCCATGGTCAAAGGGATGACGAAGAAGGATGAATACTTGACAGAAGCCCTAAATGCGGTCTTAAGCTTGTCTACTTCCCTTTCTCCGTCTATTTTCGAGAAAGCTGGGAGTAAAACGGTGGCTATAGGGGAGGTTATGAGCATGATCGCGACCAGGAAGTTTGAAGCCGCGCCGTAATTGCCGATAGCCTCAGATGTGCAGCTTCTCGACATAAGAAAGCGATAAAATTGGTTTCCAAAGCCATTAACTATCCCACTAACCGCTAAGGGAAAGCCATAGCTTAGAAGGAGGAGAAGGGCTTCTTTCGCCGAGAACTGCGGGTTTCCCTCGATCCTCCTGTATATTCCGAATGATAGAAGGGTGCAGAGAATTGCAGCGAAGAACCCAGCCAGGCTGTAGCCAAGGACAGCCCCAATTGCTCCGTAAGCTAGCACTAACAAAGGGGAGAGGATGCTCCTCACAGTAGACCTCAGAATTAGGACGATGCCGTTAAGTTTCATCTTCTCAAATCCTATGAGCGTAGACCAACCGACGTTGAATAGGGCCATTGAAAAAACCCATATGGCCGATATTTTGATGAGAGGAGCTACTTCCGGTTTTCTGAAGATGAAATTTGCTATTAAATCAGAGATTGCTACAGTTATAAGGGCGAACAGGGAGCCCGATAGCACTGAAAAGCCGAATCCGGCCCTTAAGATCGCTTTTATCATCTCCTCCTGGGATTCGGCCCTGTAAAACGACACATATCTTGTAACCGCAAGGTTAACGCCCCAATCCCTGAAAAGCCCTATCATAGTGGCTGGGACCATGGCTATGGTGTAAAGCCCATATTCCTCCGGGGATAAGAGCCTTGTAACTATTATCATCCCAAGGGCGGACAGAATAGCGGATATTATCATGCCTATGGAGAGCTCTATTCCTCCTTTGGCCGATACCCTGGCGTACTCGACTAGGTCATCCATGGAGACACCGATGCCTATGCCAGATTCTTGCGTGATACCCTTCCTTATAAAACAGTTTTTCAGCAAAGTGAGATGTCCCTTAAGAAGCGCATATATCACCCTGGAATTGTTGAATTAAACCAGATCTGCAACCAAGAGATCTTCCTTTCCTCCCCAGAATACCACCCGAATATGAAGTCTCCCTCTTCTCTGCTATACGTCCATAGCTCGAAGATAAACCTGAAGTTCCTCCCTCCTTTGGCTCCAAGCTCTTGAAAGCCCAATGACTCATTATTAACGTTCAGCGCAATGTAAACAACACCACCTTCCTCCATGCGGTCAGATATCTCCCAGAAGAATGGGAATTCCCATGTCTCATTGTTTAGCAGAACCCTCCTGAACTCGCAGACGACTGGAGCATCTGCTGGCGCAAATGTGGTCTCGTTAGGCGGGTTCGTAAGGGCATTTCCCAGTTTAACCCTGATCAATACATATTGAACGGAACCCATGAAGTTGGTCACGCCAAGATACCACCTTACTTGGGTGTTTGGTGGAATATCTCCCTTCCCCTCTGGATAATAATCGGAGATCATTCTCCTTTCTCCGAGCACATAAAATTGGAAGAACTGTTCTCTAGGCCTAGGGGTTATCCAGAGATAAGCAATGGTCGAGAATATAATGAGAGCGGAGAAGAAAATGGATACTAGTCTCCAACCTCTCTCGGTCAAGTTAACTCCTCTCCTTCTTCTTGGCTATCATCCTCAGGAGTCTCTTTACTTCCCTTCTCCTCCACCACTCGTATATGTAATTCAGGCTGAAGGTCGTGATGGCTGAGAGGATTGGAACCAAGCAAAAGGCCGTAATCCTCAACTTAAAGGAGCGATCTAAGGCAAGCGCTTTTAACTCGCCTGCTTCCTTTATTACGGCCTCTGATATCTCTATTGACCTTGAAACATCATGTTCGACGCCCTTCCTCGCCATCTCTATGAGGGAAAGCGCCTCATTTAACCTGTTAACGAGTTCGACTAGCTCGCTCTCATCAGCACCCGCAATTTCAGCTTCCTTAACCGCAGAAAATGCCTCCTCAAGTCTTTCCTCCGCAAGATCTATGCTAGGCTCCTCCTGAAGGTATCCTGAAAGGTAAAGGGCATGAACGCATAGGAGCAGGAGAGAGGTCGCAGACAAAAGGCGTTTGTTCATAAAGCTGCCTCCTAAGGCTGAAAATTCCTCAGTTCATCACTTAGATGCGGTACCCTACTCTTAAAAAGATTTAAACAGTTGCCTTCCACGAGGGATCGTGAGTTCGAGGAGCGACAGGGAGAAAAGGGCTAAAGCGCTGAAGAGGCTTGTGGAAGCCATTATATCAAGAGAGGGGCCCATCAGCGTGGATAAACTGGTTGAAAGGATTAGGTTAAGGCATAAAGCTGAATTAGATGAGATAATTGAGGCAGTGAAATCGCTGGAGGAGGAAGGTAAGATAGAGCTGCTCCCTCCCCCAATTGAGGCGTCATCTTACGCCCAATATCTAACAATAGGTACGGAAAACACCTGGTTCTACTCCGTTTTAGGCGTGATATTGGGAACTCTGCTTTCCATTTACTTCCTTCCAAGTTCTTTACCCTGGGTCGCGATAAGGTGGATCTTAGGCTCAATATTCGTGCTTTATCTGCCAGGTTTCGTTACAGTAGAGGCGCTCTTTCCTGAAAGAAAGGAGCTTAGCGGAATAGAGAGGCTTGCCCTGAGCCTGGGGCTTAGCTTGGCTATAGTCCCGCTAGTAGGCTTGGTGTTGAATTATACGCCCTGGGGAATTAGGCTTACTCCAATAGTTGTAAGCTTGTCGATTTTCACACTCATAGTAGGTTTTGTAGCTACTTATAGGAAGTATAAGGTTGCGACGGCGAGGAGTTAAGTTAAGTTAGGTGGGTGGGCTAAGTCCCTGCTTTGGTCCTGTGTGGGAGCTGAAAAGAAATATTACTTACAACCTCCTCTTGGGTTGGGGCATGACGAGGAATAAAGCACTTCTCGCCGTCACGCTAATTCTCCTAGCCATACCGAATTCCGCTGGGACAGCCTTGGGAAACGCTGAGGACTTGCTCATGAGCATAGTCAGGGTTGCAGACTGGCTGGTGAATAACCAGAACCCGGATGGCACCTTCAACCTGAAGATGAGCTACAGGAACGGCTATTACCAAGATGCCCTGATACTGGGATGCGCCGCCATAGTGTTGCTTGACGCCTATCACATCACGGATGATACGAGGTACCTGGAGGCTGCCAATCTAACGCTAACCCTCCTAGCAGAGTGGCAGGAGTTGGAGGGGGACTGGTCCAGCCGCTCCCATTACGCTGCTGGAGGGGTGTATTATCCGATAATGGCCTTTGCAAAGTTCCAGATCTATACGAATAACGATGTTTTCATGGAAAACATGTTAAGGGCCGCCGATAGCTTAATTAGACTTGCAGAGGAGAAATCGATCCGCCATTACTAC
>QMVU01000176.1 GCA_003661265.1 Thermoproteota archaeon
AGTTCCTTGATAGGGAGGTTTGGGCTGAGGAACTATGGGTAAGGACATTTACATCTATTTCGAACGCTGGGATATTCCCCACGCTATTCCCTCAACTACAAGGGGAAGGCATAGTTGGATACTACAAATCAGAAGTTATGGCTGCATATGAAGAAGGGTTGAAGAAAGGAGGCCCGAAAGCTGCGTCCTTTGCTGCAGAAATGAAGAAAAAGGAGGTTGTGCTCACAGACTATTGTCTTCCAATGTATCTTATTGAAAAGCTCTCTTTTTCGGAAGAAGAACTGAAAGCATGGCGAAAAGCCAGATCTTTAAGAAAATTCCCGTTTTTGTCCCTTTTCAATATTTGAAGAAGGTTTCTTTAGCGTCGAGCCCAACTTCTTACTGATAAATCCTCCAAGAGGAGGAGATTTTGTCATGAGCCAGTTCTGGCAGAGATTAATTCTTTTATAGATGCTTGGAGGATTAAGAAGGGTTAAAAGATTGAAGAAGAACCTAGTGCTCCTTTCTTGGCTTGGCTTTATGGTTAGCTTGGGCTTTGGATCCATATCAGCGGTTCTACCATACTACATACTTTACCTTGCAGGGAAACTCGATAGACTGCCTGAGACATTTGAGAGGATTTCAGGGGCATCAAGCTATGCTCTAGAGTACACTGCTCTGATGTCGGCATTTATGCTGACTAGAGCAATAATGGCCCGATATTTCGGGACTTTAAGCGATAGAGTTGGGAGGAAGAAGATAATACTTGTTGGGACATTGTTTTACGTCCTAATGGCCCTAGCATATATAGCGTCTTCTTCAACGATCCACCTTTACTTGATAAGGGGCTTTCAAGGGATCGCTTCAGCAATGGTATGGCCTGTTGCTGAAGCATTGCTGATGGACACGACAGATCCGAGCTACAGGGGGAGGGCAATGGCGGTTTACATGATAGCAAACAACCTTGCTATGACTTCCGGCCCAGCCATTGGAGCAGCGATCTACAAGTTTGGAGTAATTGTGTTAGGGATAAAGGACGTAGGTTCAGCCCTTAAATTCCCCTTCTATGGCCTTGCACTATTTTCATCCTTAGCCATTCCAGCAACCCTATTACTTGAGGAAAATTCCCAAAGAAACGTGAGTTCTCAGACTCTATCAAACTCAAACATTCAAATTAAGATATCCGAGGAGACTAAGAGGAGCATAAAAGCAATATATGCCATGGCAATAGGAAACGGCGTTGGAATGGGTCTCACGGCACCCCTCTACAGCATCTTCATAATAGAGTTCATAAAAGCGGACCCAGCAGCAGTCGCAACGGTCACAACAATAGCGGGGTTGCTGGGATTGATTGTGACATATCCTGCAGGCAGGATTTCTGACTCCATGGGGAGACGCCCAGTCATAATATCTGGTACCTTCCTCTCGAGGCTTACGACAATGTTAATACCTTTTTCAAAGAGCTTGAAACTTTTTGGAGCACTATCTAGCATCAGATCAATTGCATTTAACTTTTCGATGCCATCTTTCAGGGCTCTTCAAGCAGACATAGTCCCAAGGGAGGTTAGAGGGAAGATCTTTGGTACGGTGCAGGCAGCCTTCAACATAGGGGCCGTAATAGGTCCCCTCATAGGAGGGCATCTCTACCAGCTTTATGCACCGAAATTCCTTAAATTTTGGAAAATCTCCATTCCTGGAGCGGCAGTACCATTTTTTATAAGCGCAGTTATAGGTCTTATCACTCTCCTGGTTTTCATCAAATTTGTTAAGGAGCCAAGGTCTCAGAGGTGAGTCAAGGTGCAAAAGGCAAGAGCAAAGTTCATAGGAGGGCTTAGGGAGATCCTAGGCAAGGAGATGGAGTTCAAGACCCCAATTACCCTTAAGAGACTCATCGAAAGCTTTCCTGAGGAAGCAAGGAGGCTGATATATAGGGAGGGGAAGGTAAACATCGTAATACTAATCAATAATAGGCCTATGGAAGAATTCGGAGGTCTCTCTACTGTCCTTAATGAGAACGATGTTGTGTCCTTCATTCCTCCAGTTGGCGGAGGGTAATCTTACTTCTTTTTTATTGGACCAATGGATTTAGGGAATCTTATGGAGTTCAGGAAATTGGGAAAAGGCGCATTTTTGGCTCCAGGTTCGCCAAACACGCTTGTTATACCTTTCGATGGAGAGACTTGGATAGTAGATCCAGGAGCATATCCAGAGAGAGGAGAAGAACTGGCAAGAGGCTTAGATAAAGGGAAGAGGAAAACAGTATTGGTAACCCACAGCCACTCCGATCACTTGGCTGCAATACCTAAGCTAGTAGAGCTTACAAACGCAGTCGTAGCCTGTCCATATCTCGAGTCATGTTCAGCTAGGAGCGTAGAGATAAGGCGCGCGCTATAATGTCAGAGATTACAGGAAGATAGTCCCGTCTCATGGGCCAGTTTGTGAGGGTAAGAGGGCAGAAGGCATATTAAGGGCTAATTTGGTTGCTTTAGAAATGCTGCCAAAGAAGGCAAAGAGGATCCTTGAAAGGGGCCGATCTCAGCCGAGGGCTTAACAGTTCACATTTTGGTGGAGGGAGGTGCTAACATAAGCGTTTGGTCTCTGTTGATTTCTAGCGCGCGCGAGCTTCATCGTATAGTCCCCTCTTACTCCCCCGGAAACAAAGGGTTTTCTAACTTCCCTGAAGACTTCTCCTATAATATCCACCACATCTTCGCTCAGCAGAGGAGTTTGGAATTGCACCAATAAGACCACGCAGTCAACCCCATCATCAGAAGCAGCTATCTTAAGCGCTCTACCAAGTTTTTCCGAGTTTACATCCCCTGTAGGATCCATTGGGTTGTTTATTATTGTGTGGTGGAAACATCTTCCTTATTTCCTCAATCGTCTTCCTCCCAAGACTAGCTAGAGGTATACCTAGTTCCTCGCACAAGTCAGATGCTATTACGGCGGTCCCCCCGGAGTTGCCAAATATAAGAGTTCTGCTCCCTCTGGGAAGGGGCAGATACGCTAAGGCCTTGGCGAAGTCCAAGGTCTCCTCACTCGTAGAAGCTCTTATTATCCCAGCTTGTTTGAAGGCAGCGTCATATACCTCATCCATCCCTGCCAAGGCAGCGCTATGCGATCTCGCTGCTTTGGCTCCAGCTCTTGTTCTTCCAGTCTTTAATCCAACGATCGCTTTTCTTAAGAGAGACCTTTCTAGCAAAGGATCCAACGATCCAATTGCGCGCGGCTCATGATGAGGGCCAAGCAGACATAACGCGCTATGGGTAGGAGAACTCACCTTTCAGCACGTACGTCGCGGTCCACTCCCCGTTCTCCCTGCAACCCGCCATCACGAGTTCCCTGCTGGCCACGTGGGCAGAAGGCTTCGCGACCCTCTTCCTGTAGGTAACCCTCGTGACCCCCCCGACGTACACCAGGGCATCGGACTTGAGGTCCGTTACCTCCACCCCGTAGGTTATGCCGGCATGGACCTCCCACGTCCTAACGGTCCTGCCTATGCACTTCCACTCCCCGTCCTCGTACACGCGACGCCCGTAGACCCTCTGCCTGACAAAGGCCGTTGCCCTTATCTCGTACCCCATCTCGAAGCTAAGCTCGCCCTCTGAAGAGAGGAAGGGGAGGAGTTCCTCACCAAGCTCTTTGATCAGGGCCTCCTCTATCTGCCTTGCAACCTCCTCCGCTGCCTCCTCGGCTGTCCATCCAGCTATCCTGTACCCCTGCGCCAGGACGGAGGA
>QMVU01000177.1 GCA_003661265.1 Thermoproteota archaeon
GCATCTTCAGAGGTTGCAGGTAAAGTCTCAACGATAATGAGCGTTAGTAGCGAGCTAGTTGATTATGAGGAAGTTGTGAAGGAGGCCATTAGACTTGGAGCGGACGCGATTAAGGTAATGGTATTCACGCATGTACCTGAAGAGGCCGAGAACATCAACTCCTTGTGCGAGTTAGCTATGATATGCGAGGAATGGGGCCTTCCGCTCATGGCTGAAATGTATCCAAAGATAGAAAAGAGATGCAGCGCAGAAGTGATTGCAAAGGTTGCACGCATAGCAGCTGAGGCTGGTGCAGACTTCGTTAAGACCTTCTACACAGGAGACAAGAGATCCTTTGCTAAAGTGGTGGAATCCTGTCCAATACCAGTTGTGATACTTGGAGGTCCGAAAATCGAGAGCGATGAAGAACTTTTTTCCATGGTAAGGGATGCGCTTGATGCTGGAGCACGAGGAGTTGCGTTCGGAAGGAACATTTGGCAGAGGGAGAATCCGGAAGCTGTTGTTAGATCGCTGGCTAAACTCATACATGGGGAAGATTAACAGACTACTCCACGTTAGACCATGCTTTTAGCTTCCTCAATGCTATTTCTGCAAGTTTCACCGCTAAATCCTCGAGATTAAGATCATTTACATCCTCAACCCTTTCGAGCATCTTCCTGTCCACTGCTTGGATTCCTTTCCAAGCACCAGAGATTGCTCCAGCCATAGACGCTATGGAATCAGTGTCTCCTCCTAAGTTTACCGCTAACCGTATGGCCCTCATCGGATCCCCCCCGCTGGCAACGAAGATCCCAATGGCAGCTGGTACAGCTTCTGCTGTTTCCATTCCCGTGCCTATTATATCCCTTATTTCTAAGGATGCCTTTTCTGGATCATCTATTTGTTTAGAGATATTTACAGCAAGTTCAATTCTTTTTGATACCGATGGAGAAGGAACAGGCCTTCCAAACTTCTCTCCAATCTTAGATCCTGAGATAGCAGCCCTGGCAATCGAATCCATCGTACTTCCTTCCTTCATAGCCTCAGCTATAGCTGAGGCTATGGCTGAGGCTCCTGCTAGTGCAGGTCTACCTCCGTGAGTAGGCAAAGATGACTCAACGGCCATAAGAGCAGCTGCCTTATAATTACACGCATTTACTATGCCCACAGGGGATACCCTGATAGCTGCTCCGCAAGTACTCCCCCTTCCTCCAGATTCCCTGGGGGAAACCCCTTCGATCAACCTCTCCAGAGCTCTTCTGGTGGCTGGTCCGATATAATCAAGTTTCAATGCACCGCTCTCCGCCCATTTTCGCAGTTCAAAGGCGAAGTCTTCGGCTTTCAGATTTCCTCCAGTCCTAATGATCGCATTTGCTAGGAGCAGGGTTAACTCCGTGTCATCAGTGATCCTCCCTGGGGGAAAGGAGCTGTGGATGTGCCATGGAGGAGGTCTTTTGAAGTCCTCTATCACACCAAATATCTCCCTTATCTCCTCCGATGAGAGCATCTCAACTGGCATGCCCATTGCGTCACCTATTGCTAGTGCTGCGAGGGCACCTAGAGCCTTTTCATGGAGAACCTTTAGGTCCAATTCGGTTAACCCATCTTTACTTTTCCCTAAGTGGACCAAGGCCTATCTCTATCCTAGTCTTATACAGAACTATTAAAAGTAGAGTTCCACGAGAGTGGCTCCAATAGCGTCTATCATCCTCTCAGCCCAGTAAATGAAGAGGACGAATGCATATACTCTGGCTACGAAGGATATCACATTGCTATCTCTCAGGATCTTTTGATTAAGTCTGAGTATATTATGCACCTCTTTAACAGTCCCTCTCCCAAATTTAAGGGAGTAGGATCCTTGAACAGCACCTTAAGACTTCTCAGAGATTATTTCCTCTGAAAGCTCCCAGTTGCCGAGAGCGCCCTCTAGGTCATCTATCTTGACCTCTCTAGAGAATGAGAGGATAAATGGTATCTTCTCTAATCCATGAATGACTCTTATCGAGCCAATATCCGGCTTTCTTCTAACTTCTAATTCCTGCAACACGGCTGTGAGGTTGATGTTCAAGGATACAAAGCCTTCCAAGGTTCCTGCCTTCGATGTTACTTGGATTGGAATCCTAATAGTACCATTCTCCGTTCCACCATCTTACTTCAGGGGAAACTAAGCTGACTTGGGCAGGAACTGCCAATGAGATCAGTAGTAATACGAGCCAACGTATCTCTGATCCTAATAATTTGATACTGATAAGATTTCCGCTCTACAGAATGCTGGACTAATTTCGTAAAATTGGAATCCGTTTGCAAAAGATCTATCTCAAGGATTCAGATGAAACCTTACGACCGTGTAACAGGGATTGGCTTTCTCAGAGTTAAATTTCCAATCATAAATTGTGAAGTATATCCTTGAGAGCTTCATAGGATTGCTTGTAAAGGCAGAAGAGATGGTTGTATATCTTCCTAAATTCTTCTTCTGGAGCAAAGACCTTCCTCACCTTCACGATAGAATTGATAGCTTCTACAACTTCCCTGTAGATCCCGCTTCCGACGAAAGCCAGGATAGCAGCACCGATTAATGAGGCATCCGGCTCCCTTAATGTGAGAACGGGCTTTCCAACCACGTTTGCCTTTATTTGGCATAACAAATCGCTTTTAGAAGCCCCTCCACAGGCCCTTATCTCTTTTACATGAACTCCCAACTCCTCTGCTGTCTCAAGGACATGTCTTAGCCCAAAGGCACAGCCCTCCAATATGGCCCTTACGACATGACCCTTTCCGTGCTTAAGGGTAAGCCCGATTATCGCTCCCTTGGCAAAGGGATCCCAGATAGGGCTCCTTTCCCCTGCAAGATAGGGGAGGAATATGAGTCCTTCGGCTCCAGGCGAGACCTCTGAGGCCCTCGAGACTAGCAGATCGAAGGGATCTTCTCCGCTCTCTGAGGCCTCTAACATTTCCTCTCTTCCAAATTCTTCAAGAAACCAGCTAATAGAAGCTCCGGTCGTTGATAGAAGTCCAGAGATTATGAACAGATCCTTTAGGAAGTGTGGAGTACAGAATATCCTCTCCTTTGGATCGTGAATGGGTTTAGATGAAGTGATCATAAGGCAGGTTGATGTACCACTGATATCGCAGGCAGATCCTGGCTTTATGGCCCCGGAGCCAAGCACGGCAAGGTAAGCATCTATAGAGCCAGCTGTAACCATGGTATCTTCACTTAAACCTATCTCTTTTGACGCTGATCTTGAAACATTTCCAATGGGAGAGCCCGGCTCTACCACTTCAGGTAGTTTCTCGAGAATGCCCATGTCTTCCACCTCTTTTGGCCATTTCCACTCATGTGGATTGAAGAAAGCTGTCATAGCTGTGAACTTGTCCGTGACGAACTTGCCAGTAAGCCTGAACGCTATGTAATCGGAGGCTTGAAGGAACTTGTAAGTTTTAGCGAATAAATGAGGCATCTCATCCTTAAACCATAGGATCTTAGCCAAGGCATTGGATGGATCCTCTCTAATCCCGAAGATCTCGGTAAGTTTCTTGGCCTGTGAAACGGCTCTTCTGTCCATCCAGAGAAGAGCATTGTGGAGGACATACCCCCTCGAGTCAACGGGTAAAATAACCGGAGACTGGCCAGAGATCCCTACAGCCACTATTTCACCCGGGTCCTTTGACGCTATCAACCTGGAGAGCCCCCCTTTAAAGGCTTCCCACCAGGTA
>QMVU01000178.1 GCA_003661265.1 Thermoproteota archaeon
AGGGGAAACATGGTATCGAACCCTTTGAGACCTACTCTAACTCCGAATATCGGAAGCAGGTAAGTTGTGTCCAGTAGCAGCTTATCCATAGATTCCTCCCTCTTTCTGAGCCTCCTCACTTAGCTTTTCGGCTTCCTCCGGAGTTATCTCCATCAAACAGTTTGATATCGCCTCCTCAATTGATGGCAAGGCCTCTATTATGAGTTTTTTGCCTTTCACAACAGCTCTTACTTTACCTCCTTCCCTTATTCCGGTCTTCTCCCTTATTTCCTTGCTCGTGTAGATTTCGCCCCTCTTCCCAACTTTAAGAACAATCTCAGACATAGCTTAATTCCTCAGAATTAATGAAAATTTCCGAGATTATATAAATGTTCTGAATATCCCTAAGCCATCAATCCCCTGATTAGAGCAGAAAAACTCTCATGGAAGGTATTTATTGTGTGAGAGACGACTTTGAAAGATGCAAGGAGTAGAAGAGGAGGAAATAAGGTATAGGCCAATAGGCATAATCCATTCTCCGTTTAAAGATGTAAGGGGTATGCCTATACAGCCAACAGGTGCCAAGGGAATATTTGGTACTGTAGAAGTTTTTCCTGAGTTCTGCGAAGGTCTCAAGGACATAGAGGGTTTCTCACACATAATCTTGGTTTACCACTTCCACAGATCCAAGGGATACTCCCTACTAGTTAAGCCATTCGTGGATGACCAGAAGCGTGGAGTATTTGCGACTAGAGCTCCAAGGCGTCCGAACCCGATAGGAATATCAGTAGTTCGTCTAGTGAGAGTGGAGGGATGCACCCTTCATGTTGAGGGAGTCGACATCCTCGATGGAACGCCGTTGCTTGACATAAAACCGTATGTCCCAGAATTTGATGCCAGAAATAACGTGAGAATAGGTTGGCTAGAGGAAAAGGTACATTTTGTTAGGAAGAAGAGATCTGACGATGGATTTGAGGGCTGACGGATCAGTTGGAAAAATATAAACAGTTCCTGATATCTTCCAAAAAAGAAAAGCCTAAGTTAATCACAGAGTTGAAAGTTCTTCGTTGAAATTCCTAAAACTCCAGTTCAATGGGTATTTTAAAAATAATTTCCCCCTAGGACTACAGAGAATATGGCTCGCAAAGCCTTGATTTTTATCCTTCTGGCTTTGTTGAGCCTTAACATCATTAGGGTTGAGTTAACAGAGGAAGTTATATCGATAAGAAGCGATTCCTATATAAGCGAGAAAAATCCTGAAGATAACTACGGAAATGAGCCCCTTCTTATCGTATCTGGCCCTCCAAATGTGAGGAGGACGGTCATCTACTTCGACCTTAAGTCCATACCTCGGGGTTCCAAGATCGTTAGGGCTAAACTAAAGCTTACTAGAGCTGAAGGTGGAGGGGTACAGGTTAAGGTTCATGCCTTAACAAAGATCTTCAAGGAGAGCGATGTAAACTGGTTGTATGCAGTTTTACGTGAGTATGGATGGTGGGAAAACCCAGGAGGAGATTTTGAGGAGCTTCCCCTTGCATCAAAGACTGTGTCCTCCTCTGACAAGGTTGTAGAGTTTGACATAACGAATTTCGTGTCTGATGTAGTTGCCGGAAGAAGGAGCAACTACGGGCTAATTCTTCTCACACCTGGAAGCGGATATGTTGCCTTTTACTCGAGCGAAGCTCCAGAAGATGACCTTAAGCCTGTTGTTGAGGTAAAGTACGAGGCCCCAGAGCTGGGGAACTTCACGATAAAGTTCCCCACCAACAGGGTTGAAGTCGATCAGGGAGGGAGCTTCAGCCTTAACGTTAAGGTGGAGCCAGTAGGAAGCTTCTATCTCCCAGTTCACCTCTCAGTGGTAGGGCTGCCGAATGGAAGCGAGTACACATTCAGCTTTAACAACAGGACCCCAACCTTTAGCTCGATTCTGAGGGTTGAACTCCCGCTACTCGTTAAGCCCGGAGAGTACGAGGTCTTCGTTGTTGGAACAGCTGATGATATATCTGTCAACGCCTCATTCATATTGGTCGTGAAGCCCGTTGGGGACTTTGAGGTTAGGGTATCTCCAGAGGAGGTTTTCACGACGCCTGGGGAAGTAAACCTCACGATAGAGGTTATAGGGAAGGAAGGGTTCTTCCAAGATGTCTCCCTATTTCTGCAGGTTTCTCCTTCAATTTCAGGCCTAGAGTCAAGCTTTTCACAAAGGCAAGGGACTCCAAACTTCACTTCAATCCTGATTATAAGAATTCCCGAAGGAACATATGGAAATTACACCCTTAGGATAATCGGGAGAACGGAAACAGCCTCCAAGACAGCCTTAGTCGAATTAAATATAGGAAAAGCTGAGATAAGCCTCTCAATAACATTGGAGACCGAGAGCCTAATCCTTAAACCTGGAGAAAGCAGGAGCGTTGAAGTCAGGGTATCTGGGAGAGGCGTTGGAGAGGAAGCACAACTTTCTGTGGAGTATCCTGAAGGGATCTTAGCCACTCTAGGCGAGGAGGTCATTCCAATGAACTCTTCGACAAAGCTAAACGTTTCGGCCCTTGAAGCTGGGAATTACTCCATAAAGATCCTTGCATCGGCTGGCGGACTGCAAAAATCCGCAACTCTGGAAATTATAATCTCTCCACCTCCATCAGAAACCCCATCACCCTCGCCTTCACCTACTCCCACACCCTCGCCTGAATCTCCTTTTGAAGGTTTGATAATCCCATCTACCATTGCAGTACTCATCTTGGCAGTCATCTTCATTCTTCTGGTCAAGAAGAGGTAAGAGCGCTCTCATTAAACCATACCATCAATAATCCTTCAGCTCAAGTATATCGAACCCTTCTACTTTCTTCACGAGATCCTGATCCGCTGTTATTAACGGAGCATTCTTTTTCATTGAAGCCACGAGATAGGAGGAGTCATAGGTAGTTACTCTTAGCCTTAGTGCAACCTTGAGCACTTCCTTCCAATCCTCTTCGCTGAAATTGATGGTATGTGGTGCTAAAATCGGCAACTGCTCTATGGCCATTATAGCGTCATCCTTTGAGATGTATTTCCTCTTTACAGCCTTCCACAAGCTATTTGCGACTTCATAGAACAGTAAACTTACGGAGAATAGCTCTACTCTCCCAGTTTTGTAGTCATCCAAGCGCTTTAGGGCATTATCCTCCCATTCCTCTCCCTTTATGAACCACCTGGCTACGACGCTGGCATCTACCACGTAAGTCCTCTTTGAAGTGCTATCTTCCCCTGTCTTGCTTGATCCAGGCATCCAGCTCCCCCTTCTTAACTGGCTTTGACCTTTTCCTTACCTCTCTGATTTTTTCTACTGCCTCTTCCATCTTAATACTCCTAATTTTTTCCTCTATGGCTCTTCTTATGATTTCTCTCCAGTTCACGTCGTACTTCCTCATCTCCTCCTTTAGCTCCTCTGGTATCCTTATAGTGATCATCCTCATCTTATTCATACATTTTGTATATACAATTTGTAAATATAAATCGATATGCCAGCTAAGATGAGCGAGAATATCTTCATGGATTAGAAGGTTAGGAAAAGAGTGCTGACCTTATGATATTTGAAAGAAAAGAGATGCTTTTTCCATTTTGAACTATTCTAGCCTTCCTCATTTATCCATTCCTACTAGAGAATGGTCGTGAAAGGTGCGTTTCACGAACTCACGCAAACTTTGTAGTAAATC
>QMVU01000179.1 GCA_003661265.1 Thermoproteota archaeon
AAGGTCTCCAATTCTAATCCTCTCACGATCGCTAGGAAAGCTATGGAAAGTAAGACGCCTACTATTATCAACCATCTCCTTATCACACCAAAGGAGGCAACCAGTAGAATTGGAAAGATGGCCTTACCCAGTTCTCTCTTTGAGAAGGGACTTTCAACGTCCTTCTTAGATTCTTCCACTTCAATAATTAACCATATAGCGTGTCCTGCAAGGATTGAAGTGATGAAGACAGGGAGTTGCACGAGGATGAGGGGCTTGACCTCTATGCCAGCTAGGTAGGAGGCCAGCAAGAGGGTTGTGCCGACGGGGTATATGAAAAAGACCACATGCCTAAACCAGAGGTTTAGGAAGGTTTTTTCCTCAGAATTAAGCCCCAGATCGTCTCCCACATCATCTACGACAGGCGCCGACATTAGTGCTCCACCAAGAACTGGCAAGAGACCGAATATTGCTGGAATAAGCTCAACAACGAGCTTGTCGCTTGGCAAAGCCCTTCTTAAACCCCTTGAAAGCTCTTCTAGGAGGCCAGTAACCCTGTAAATTGCTCCAAGCAGAGCAATTAGAGCTACAGCTGCGGTCAACTCGAACGTCTTCCTGTCCAGAACTGCTTGAGCTGCAACTTCAGCGAAGCCAGGTGGTTTAAGGGATAGGAGGCCTAGGACAATGGAGCCAGCGAGGAGGGCTACGCCTATTCCTGTCTTCTTTATCACCATCGCGAAGATCAGAGCAAGGGATGCTAGCAGCCCTAGTATTTCAAGCAAGCCAATCCCAAACCCGAACCAGCCAGTTGTATGCTTATATTTTTGCCTACCTTCCCAAAGGCTTGAGATCTTCTCACTGAGAAGTAGCTTCTGCACACGTTGATGGTCAGTAAAGGAGGAATTCCCCTCTTTCAACCTTAAATTCTTCAGCAGAAGCTTTGGCTTCATCATAAAGCTCAAGAGGATCCGATCCTTGCTCAAGGGCCCTCCTAACGTCACCATTACCCACGAGATAGTCGAAGTAATACCCACCTCCTGGCCTCTCCACCCACTCAACCTTCTCTGGATTCTCCCTCATAACTTCGCCAAGCAGGCAAAGAGCTACTAGGAATGGTTTGAAGAGCTCCCTATCGGTCACGTGTATTTGAACCCCTCTGCACTCCTCCCCTTTATACTTGGAGAATGTAGGGACAAACCTAACTTCCCTGAAGAGTGTTCCAGGGAGGTCCAGCTCCCTAAGCCTTCTAGCTAGCTTTTTACCGTTTATCCAGGGAGCTCCTATGATTTCAAACGGTCTGGTCGTTCCTCTCCCCTCAGAGATGTTTGTTCCCTCGAAGAGAACAGTTCCAGGGTATACCAAGGCCGTATCCAGGGTTGGGATGTTTGGAGATGGGGAAACCCAGGGAAGGCCTGTCTGATCGTACCACATGCTCCTCTTCCAGCCCTCCATCGTTACAACCCTTAGATCTGTTCCTATCCCGTGTTTTTCATTGAAGAGCAAGGCAAGCTCTCCCACAGTCATTCCGTGCCTCATCGCTATTGGAAACATTCCTACGAACGACCTGAACCTCACATCAAGCTTGTAACCCTCCACAGCTACGCCGTTTATTGGATTGGGCCTATCTAAAACTATGTAGAGCTTGTCCAGCTTGGCTGAGGTCTTCATGCTTAAGGCCATCGTCCATATGTACGTGTATACCCTGGTTCCGATGTCCTGAATATCGAATATTAGGGCTTCCACCTCTTCAAGGCTATCGCTTAATGGTGATCTAGCTTCCTCCGCAAGTATGGAGTCCACAACGTACTCCGGACCCTCCACCCTCCCAGCTGGCCTGTACAGGCTTTTTATCGGAACCCCAGTCTCTTCGTCAAACTCGTCTTTTACGTACTCGCCAGCCTGGGCTGAACCCCAAAAGCCGTGCTCTGGTGCGAATATCGCAACTAAGTTGGCGTTGGCCCTTGAAACAAGTAGGTCTTTTAGGTGAACCAGTTCCGAATCGACTGCGGTGTAATTCGTAATTAGGCCTACCCTCATCCCATCGATCAGGCTTGGATCCCGGAGGAAGACCTCTAACCCCGTCTTTACTCTCATCTCTCCACCCCACAGCCCCTAACATTTCAGGGCTCCCGCCACAACGTTATGAAATAGGGGCCTGAAGCTAAGGAGAAGTTCGTTTTCCCTCGTCGGATGAACTCTGTTGGTGAGCAGGACCACCAGAAGTTCTAGCTCAGGGTCTATCCAAAGAGACGTTCCGGTGAAACCAGTGTGACCATAGGCTGATTTAGAAAGGAGATCTCCGCTCGAAGTGACGTTCTTTGAGTTAATAACCCAGCCAAGACCCCTGCTAGCTCCCAGTCCTGCGGTGTGGTCCCTCGTCATCTCCCTCACAGCAGCAGGGCTCAATACCCTTACGCCCCCATATTCCCCCATGTTCAGGAACATTTGAGCGAATACGGCAACGTCATAAGCCTTTGAGAAAAGTCCTGCGTGCCCTGCGACTCCACCAAGGGCATAAGCCCTTTCATCGTGGACCTCACCGATGAGCACCCTTCCTCTCCATTTGCAGAACTCTGTGGCAGCTATCCTTTCCCTTAAGTGATCTGGAGGGTTAAACATGGTGTCCTCCATGCCTAAGGGGCCAAATATCTCCTCCCTCGCGTAAACATCTAGGGATTTACCGCTTACCTCCTTTACGATCTCTCCGAGGAGTATGTACCCCAAATCGCTGTATATCACCCTTTCTCCAGGCTTAGAAAGCTGCTCTGACTCCAAGATTGCCCTTATAATTCCCTCCCTTCCAAGCCTGTGAATGGGCTTAAAAGGAGGCAGGCCGGAGGTGTGGGTCAGCAGGTGCCACAAGGTAACGTCCTTGTGACGCCACTTCACTCCCGGAAAGAAATCGACCACCCTCTCCTGGAGGCTTATCCTCCCCCTCTCGACGAGGGTCATGATGGAAGTGGCAGTTGCCATCACCTTAGTTAAAGAGGCCATGTCAAAAATCGTATCCTTCCTTATCTCCCTTTCAAATGGCGTCTTGACGGCATGTCCAAGCGCCTCATGAGCTACGATAACCCCTTTCCTGGCAATCAAATAAACAGCTCCTGGGAAGGCTCCCCTAGCTATCCATTCTCTCGTAAGCTCCTTCAGATAGCTTATCCTCCTAGCATCCATCCCCACATCTTCTGCTGAACCAAATTCCAGTTTCCTTGACATCCCTCTCCTTACGTCAGCTGGAAAATATTAAGTGGTTATCTAAGGCAGAATACTGGCATGATTGACAGGGTGCTGCTCGACGTCGACGGCGTCTTGATAAAGAACCCGTACAGGAAATCGGTCTTCCCAGAAGTGGCTAGGAGGTTGGTTGAGGAGGATAAAGTCCAGGAGTTCGTGGAGATGATGATGGAGGAGAGTGTTAGGAGAACTAGGGAGGGGAAGCTTGTCAGCGCATACGACTGGGATGACATAGTAAGGGCTGTCTGCGTGAAGATGGGGATTAAGGGCAGGACATCAGTAACCCAGGTCGTCGAGGCCTGTTCCTCCATAGAAATAGAGCCCTATCCCGATGCCATTCCAACTTTACAGGAGCTTAAGAGGATGAAAATAGAAATTTACGCGCTTACAAACGGATTTTCAAGGTTAGTAACTCCTGTCTTGAAGAGAGCCGGGATCTTCGAGTTTCTAGATGAA
>QMVU01000180.1 GCA_003661265.1 Thermoproteota archaeon
ATCTTGCCCCTGCTCATCTCTATATCTCCTCTGACGACGATAACCTGTTTGTACCTAAAACAGCGCCCTCTGGCTTTCATTGGCATCACTCCTCAAGATTTGTTTTTATCTAGGGTGGGGTAAGATACATGACGCCAGATGGGAGTTAAGATAAGTGACATAGTTACATCCCATAAAATAGATTTGGAGAGCCTAAAAGGAAAGACCATAGCTATAGATGCCTTTAACGCCATGTATCAGTTCTTATCGATAATAAGGCAAAGGGATGGAACTCCTCTAATGACGAGCAATGGCGAAATAACGTCAGTTCATTCAGGAATCTTCTACAGGACCGCTAAACTTCTTACTACGGGCCTCATACCGGTCTACGTATTTGATGGAGAACCTCCGCCTTTCAAGAAGGAGACCGTTGAGGAGAGAGAAGAGATGAGAAGAGAGGCTATGAAAAAGTGGAAAGAGGCTCTAGCTGCTGGAAGATTAGATGAAGCAAGGAAGTATGCGCAAGCAGCTCTTTCCTTAACCCCTGAGATGATAGAGGACGCCAAGAAGATACTTGAGTATATGGGGGTTCCTATTGTCCAAGCTCCTAGCGAGGGAGAGGCTCAGGCAGCCTATATGGCTAGGAAAGGCGATGTATGGGCTGTAGGATCCCAGGATTACGATTCACTTCTATTCGGCTCCCCTCGACTTGTGAGAAACTTAACCTTCTCCGAAAGGAGGAAGTTACCAGGAGTACAGGCTTACGTTAAGGTCTATCCAGAAAAGATCTTGCTGGATGAAGTCCTAGGAAACCTTGGGATCACCAGAGAACAGTTGATCGTAGTGGGGATCCTTGTTGGGACGGACTATAATCCTGGAGGGATCAAGGGCATAGGCAGTAAAAGGGCATTGAAGCTCGTTAGGGCATATAAAACGGTGGATGAGGTGTTCTCTCATGTTAAATGGGAGTTTGAAGTGGACCCAATGGAAATTTATGAGTTCTTCTTGAGACCTCCCACATCAGACCAATACGATTTAACTCTTAGACCTCCAGATGAGGAGAAGCTCTACGATTTCATGGTAAATCAGCACGAATTCTCCCCGAAAAGAGTTGAAAAAACCTTAGAAGAACTTAGAAAGGCAAAACCTCCCTCAGAAGGTCTAGAGGCTTGGCTATAGGGTTAATCCTCGTCGGAGAGAACGTAGCCGTGCTTACGCCCTTCCACGAGTTCTATTATAAGAGTTCCCCTCCTGCCTCCTCTAACCGTCCTGATTTTTCCTACAGCCTCTAACTTGAGCAAGGCTTCGGAAATCTGAGGTAGGGATATCCATGGATTTTCTGAAACGATCTTCTCGTATAGTTCTTTGTCTGTAATCCCTTCCTCACCATATTTCCTGAGAAAACCGTAGATCACATACCAGACAGGGAAAGATAAATTCGAACCCATTTTCGGGCTCACATCCTTGAAGTTCTACCTATCTCGACGCTGCTCACCCCTTCTATAATGCGTAGCCCCTCCAACACCTTTGTGGTGATCTCCTCCTCTTCAGGAGCCTGTATGAAGAGATTAAGGGCTTCTATACCGAAAGCTATCGGAACCTCATCGAAATCAAGGAGTTCAGCATTGTTCTCCTTGAGAGAGCTCCTTATCGATTCTAAAACCTCTTCATGATTTACATCAACTTCTAACAGAACTCTAACTTCCATTAGTAACTTAGCCATGCTCATCAGCCCCTTAAGGACCTTCAAAACCACACACAGGACATATATAACGGTTCGCTTGCTGTCTACATATCCTACACCGGACTATGAGCGCCTCACCGCAGTTTGGGCAGTAGAAGGTCACTAATGATGGCTGGTAAGTCACTCTCCTTCCACAAGACGTGCAATATAACTCCTCTCTTGACATAGCTGACCCTCCAACCTTGAAGGGTAGGCTACCTTCCCCCCTTAAATAAGTTCCTAACCCTTAACACATACGTCCTTCCGGAAACCTCCTTCTCTAATATGCCACGGCTTACTAGCTCATTTACCATCCTACTTACCTTGGGTCTAGAAAAGCCTGTCAACTCTGGAAGATCTTCCTGCCTTATCTCCTTGTTTTGCCTGATTATTTCTACGAGCACTCTCTCGTCCCTCGTTAAGAAGTCCATTAACAGGTCGGAAGCTATTGATCTTTTCCTTGAAATCATTGGATAGGAGACAACTAGCCCTATGAGAAACCCAAAAACGATTCCTAAGAATCTCTCCCTAAGCCATAAGAAAATCTGCTCCGCTATCCGCTTCTTAGGGGCTTCTATCACCGTAACGTTTAACTCCTCTACAACATAACCCATATTCGTTAACTTACTGATTCCTTCCTTCGAAAGCGAATTATCGAGAACGTATATTTTCTCTAATTTGGTCATGTACTTCTCTATGACCTTGTAAAAGTTCTCAGGAAGACGACCGTCCACTGAGTACACTATAGGAGCTAGAGTGGTTGATGACAGGGAGAGAGCTGGAATGTACAACTCCCTCCTCTGACCATCGACTAAAATTAATTCCTTGCTCTCAGTCCAGAAGCCCCTTATTATCATTTGAAGGGAGGTATCCGCCCTTGTAGCACCACCCACCCTATCTACATCTATTCTCATAGACTTCAGTACTATCTCGAAATCTCTAGGAACTGCCATGAAGTCGCCCACTATGAGAACGGATCGTCTTGCTGTCGATAGACTCGTTAATACCCCTATAACTTCTTCTTCGTTCACTTCTTTAAATAGCGTGAGTACAGGAACCCTCTCTTTCATTGAAAGGGACATAGCCAGCGTCCAATCAGCATATATGTCCCCTCTGACAACTATGGCTCCATATGTGGGGGCTAATTGTTGTGTATGGGCTTGTACAATCGGCGCGATTACCAAGAGTAAAGTTAGATATGTCAGCGACGATTTCCAAAGTTTCATGTTAATCATCACTATAGTTCCACTTCCAACTAAAAAACAGGATCATGGCGGGCCCGGCGGGACTCGAACCCGCGACCTACGGCTTAGGAGGCCGCCGCTCTATCCATACTGAGCTACGGGCCCGATTATGAAAGAGACCTAGGGTTTATTTAAGTATTCATGCAGAGCAACTTCCGGGATGGATTTCTCTCCTCTAAGAGGATTTAGAATTCTACTGCCAGAAGAGGTTAGAATCTTTCAGAGAATAGAGAATACGTTAAGGAAGGTATTTAGCCTCTATGGATTTGAGGAAATAGTGCTGCCAACTTTAGAACCGTTCTCGCTCTTTGAGAAGAAATCAGGGGAGGAAATAGAGAAGCACATGTACACCTTCACGGACTTCGGCGGGAGGAAGGTAGCGCTAAGACCTGAACTCACACCATCCGTTGCTAGGCTCTTCGTTCAGAGATCCGGAGAACTTAAGTTGCCGGTCAAATGGTGCTATTTCGGAAGCGTATTTAGGTATGATGAACCGCAGAAAATGAGGTACAGAGAGTTTTGGCAGGCTGGAGTCGAGTTAATAGGCGCATCCTCCGTAGAGTCGGATCTGGAGATAATATCGTTGGTAATCGATTCGATGTTGGCTTTGGGCTTTGAAAACTTCAGCGTAAGGATAAACGATGTTAGGATCTTCAGAGGAATTCTGAGGAATGAAGGATTCGACCCGGAGCGTCAGCACAAGGTCA
>QMVU01000181.1 GCA_003661265.1 Thermoproteota archaeon
AAGAGAATAGATGCCTCTAGGATTATAACCCACGAGTTTGGTCTTGATGAGGTGCAGAAGGCCTTTGGGCTTGCCGCTAAAAAGAAGGAGTGCTTGAAGGTCCTCATAAAAGGAAACCTTAATTGAATTCGGCTCGATTCCTAGGGAGATGGGGACGATGAAGGCAGCCCTTCTCTATGGGATAAGGGATTTGAGACTTGAGGAAGTTGAGATACCTGAGGTAGGCCCTGGAGAGATCCTAGTGAGGGTTAGAGCTGCTACCACGTGCGGAACTGACTTGAAGATATACAGAAGGGGATATGTTGGAGGGATAATAAAGTATCCTCAGCCTTTTGGGCATGAGTGGGCGGGAGACGTCGTTAAGGTTGGTGAAGGGGTCGAGGGAATAGAGGAGGGGATGAGGATAAGAGCTGGAAACAGCACACCTTGCTACAGGTGTTCCATGTGCAGAAAGGGCTACTACAACCTTTGCGAGAACAGGACATGGCTGTGGGGCTCCTATGCTGAGTACGTGAAGGTTCCTGCTCCAATAGTGAAGCACAACCTCCAGATCTTGCCACCTCACCTATCATATGCTGAAGCAGCGATAACGGAGCCCCTAGCGTGCGTCCTACACGGGGCCCTGAAGGCCGGCGTGAAGCTCGGGGACACCGTTGCGATAATAGGGGCCGGTCCCATAGGGATACTTCACTGCCAATTGGCGAAGAGGATGGGAGCGGATAAGGTCATAATCGGGGACATGGTGGAGGAGAGGCTGAAGGTTGCCGAGAAATGGGCCGATGTCACGGTAAACGTTTCGGAGGAGGATCTAACAGCAAGGGTGAGAGAGGAGACCGATGGTCTGGGGGCAGATGTCGTAATAGAAGCTGTAGGCCTCCCAGAGACCT
This sequence comes from Thermoproteota archaeon, assembly GCA_003661265.1. GTDB lineage: Archaea > Korarchaeota > Korarchaeia > Korarchaeales > Korarchaeaceae > QMVU01. The sequence goes on from QMVU01000181.1 coordinate 888, forward strand.
GGCAGAAGGCGTTAGAACTTGTTTCAAAGGGAGGAACAGTCCTGGAGTTCGGAGGATGTCCGTCTGGGACGAAAATTGAGGTGGACACCCAGCTCCTGCATTACGGGGAGGTGACCCTTCTGGGAACGTTTCACGCAACTCCGGAGGAGTTCACGAAGGCCTTTAATCTGATAAGCTCAGGTGTAATAGATGTAAAGCCCCTGATAACGAGGGAAGTTCCCCTATCGGAGATAAAGGAGGTGTTCGACAGAATTCTTCCCTCAAAAAGGGACTTGAAGGTGGCGATAATTCCCTAAAGAGGGGTTGGTTGGGGTTTGAATTATCGAAACAAACGAGCGAGTGTGATGTATGAAAGCGAAGTAAAGGAACCTTACAATGCTAGCGTAGGGGCATGAATTCCCGTTGCTGCTTAGATTTAATTTGTTTGTGAAATATCTAAAAATTCAAATTTAAGTCAATTCAACGTTAATAGATGGTTTAAAGCTCAATCCCCTCTACTACGGCTGAAGATACAATACCTAATTCCCTCCTCTTTCTCTCAAACTCCTCAGGAGTATAACAAAGGAACTCAAATCTCCCCTTCACATCTCTTTTGAACACTTCTTTTGTGAGGATAGCAGCCCTCCTGATGAAGGGCACTCCTGCGAACCTTGAAGAGACTATTATCAGATCGTAATCAGACTCCCTGATGTAATCACCCCTTGCCCTGGACCCAAACAGTATAATCTTAGCTTCAGGATCCCAGCACCTTATAGCCTCTACCAGCTTCCTTAAAGTCCCATCAACTCGCGACATCTGTTAACCACCCTTTCCGCCCTATCGAGGTGCCTCCTAGCTATTGCCTCGCTGTACATTTGTGCTGGCACTCCGTTAGCGGCATTTGGATACCTTGATACCGTATACTCGGGATTCAGCTCCATCAAGTCATCCAGCAAGTCATTCATTCCTAACGCCTGTCCCAGCTCAACTATATTATGAGTTCTTGGGGCAGCCTCCCTTCTGATCTCTATGTATGCAGCCTTAAGTGCCTTCTCAGCTGCCTGATGGGAGTAAAACGCCGACGCGTAGTATCTTTCCTCTCGAAGTAAAACTCTCGCTGTTTCCAGATCTTCTAGGGCTTGTATCCAGAACCTCCTACTCTCTTCTCTCACAAGGATCATTACAACTAGGGTTAAAAAAGATGTGTACAAGGAGATTTTGCATGCGCCTTGAGAGGTCTTCAAGAAGTAGCGCCTTAGGAGGCATTTTCAATTAAGTCCCTGGATTAACAGAGGTTGAAGAACTGATAGTTCCCCTCGATCTCCTGAGGTTTCCCTGCCCGGCAATTGCCCCAAAGAAATCATAATTAAGGTAACTAAACCTGTTTCATAGGTGTGGGTGATTTGGATTCGGAGTATGTTCTGGAGGAGTTAAGGCCAGAGGACGCGGAGAGGTGCGCGGAGGTCCTGTTCAAGTCCTTGAAGAAAACCCTGCCGCCTGCCATAAAGGGGAAGGAGGGCATACTGCAGATGATATGGGGACCGATGAAGGTCTCTGTTGTGGCCAAGAAGGACAAGGAGATAGTTGGGATAATAACGGGTACTCTGTCCCTGCCTCCCAGCATACTCTTCATACATGTCCTCACTAAAGAGGCGTCGATGGCAGGTTTGGAGAAGAAGCTACTGGATCACTTCAGCAAGATAATAAAGGAGAGGGTGCCGAAGGCAGATTACATCACGACTTCTGTGCCCGCTGATGAGAGGTTCTTCATATGCTTCTACCTCAACCTAGGCTTTACGATATACGGCTTCGTTAAGGAGGGATACTTGGGAAAGGACGTCGTCATGCTGAGGAGGAGCTTGTCCTAGCCCTTGTGCCTTAGCACCTTTCCTGGAGTAAGCCCCGTGTGAGTTCCCCTCTCGACTACCAGCTCCCCGTTGACGAGTACGTACTCTATTCCCTCAGGGAATCGATGCGGGTTCTCAAAGGTAGCCCTGTCCCTGACAGTTCTCGGATTGAACACGACGATGTCTGCCCACATCCCCTTCCTCAAGAGGCCCCTGTCGAAGAGCCCCATCTTCTGGGCTGGCATCGAGGTCATCTTCCTTATAGCCTCCTCCCATGGAATGACCCTCCTCTCCCTCACGTAGACTCCAAGGACCCTTGGGAAGGCCCCGTAACTCCTGGGATGGGGCTTCCCCCTTCCAAGAACCCCTTCCGGGGAGAGGGCATAGCCATCTGATCCTACCATCACGTTCCTGTTTTTCATCACGGTCTCCACGTCCTCCTCGCACATGGCGAAGTAGACTATGCTCACGGCCCCCTCCTCCTCTATCAGGAGGTCTGCTGCCGCGTCAAAAGGATGCTTCCCCAAGATTTCTGCGGCCTCCTTGAGGCTCTTCCCCACGAGGTGGGAGTTCTTCTCTGACTTGAGGTTCGATATGTAGGCGTCCTCCCACCCGTACTCAGCCCCTATTCCCTCCATGTTCTCTATCGTCTCCTCCCTTATCTTCTCCCTAATCTCTGGGTCCTTTAGCCTTTCTATGAGCTTCTCTGTTCCTCCAGCCCTAGCCCAAGCTGGAAATATCGAGGCGAGGCTGCTGCTTGCTGCGGTGTACGGGTACTGGTCAGCTGTTACGTCAACCCCCCTTAGCCTTGCGTCCTCGATTAACGAGAGGGTTTTCCTCACCTTCCCCCAGTTAACCCTTCCCATGGCCTTGTGATGGCTTACTTGAGCGGGAAGCCCTGCTCTCTCCCCTATCTCTAT
>QMVU01000182.1 GCA_003661265.1 Thermoproteota archaeon
AAAAGGCAGTAATAGTAGTGGCGAAGGGTCCAGGAAAGGGAGTGAAGGGCTACATAACCGTAAGTGTGCCGAGACCTCAGAGGAGGTTGCGATGGGAGGTAATCGAGTACGTTTGCTCAAGCTTGGCTGGAGGAAGATCAAGCTTGGTTCCATTCGTGTTGGAAAACGAGACTATGATGAAGCTGGCTGAGCACTTCTACAGGTACAAATCCAGGAGCAAGAAGAGCATGAGGACATACGCATCAGTCGTAAGGAGGTTCTCAGAATACGTTGGAAGAACTCCTGACCAGCTGATAAAGGGGTGCATTGGCGAAGATGGGCTTCCTGACCCTAAGAAGGTGTACAAGGTCTCAAAACTAGTTGATCAGTTTTTAGGTGAGCTGGAGGCAGAGGACTTGGCCCCAGGATCTTTGACGACGGAGCTTGCGAGGCTGAAATCCTTCTTCAGAGTAAACGGGATAGAGCTCCCTAGAATTCCGAAGTACTCGTTAAGGGTAAGGTACAGGGACAGGGCTCCTAGGCCTGAGGAGGTTCAGAGGCTCATAGAGGTAGCAGACCTTAGGGAGAAGGCGATGATAGCTGTGCTCGCTACTTCTGGCATGAGGATAGGAACCCTGGTTAAGCTGAAGTACAGGCACGTCAAGGACGACCTTGAGGCTGGAAGGGTGCCGGTTCACATCCACGTTGAGGCGGAGATAACGAAGGGAAAGTACTCAGACTATGACACTTTCATAAACGAGGAGGCTGCACGCTACCTTAAGCTCTACTTGGATTGGAGGAGGAGAGGAACTAAGAAGATACCTCCTGAGGAAATAGAGGATGAGAGCCCGCTTTTCAGAACCTACGAGAGGGAAGTAAGGCCACTAAGCCACAGAGGAGCCTCCGCAGCCATATGGAACGTGTTTAAAAAGGCGGGTCTTGACAGGAAGAACGGAAAGATGCACGAGATAAGGATCCACAGCCTGAGAAAGTTTTTCAGGACTCAGATGGCTGCTTTAGGAGTTCCTTCGGATTACATCGAATACATGATGGGTCACAAGCTTAGCACATACCACGACGTTTAGGATGAAAGGGATCGAGTTCCTTCGCTCCATCTATGCAGCGGCAAACCTAAGGATATTCCAGAAGCAAAGGATAACTCTTGCAGATATCCTTAAGGAGATAATAAGGTCGAGAGGGGAAGATCCTTCAAAATACCTTAAGGAGCAGATTATGGCTGGAAGGGTCGTCCTTTCTGAGGAGGAGAAGACGGAGATCTATGCTAGGGCAATATGGGAGATGCTAAGAAAGGAATACATGACCAATTTGAGGAAAATTCCTGAAGTAACAACATGCTTTTAAGTAACATTGATGAGCACATTTATTGGAAGGATTGGGCGAAAGCCCGAGGAACTTTTTCTAACAGCATTAGGGTGATCGAATGTCATACATATCAAGAGGTTTGCTACCATCAAGAAGAGACCTCGGTCATGAGGAAGTAGAGCTACTTAAAGGGACCACTACAATAGGGATTAAATGTGTAGATGGCATAGTCATAGCCTCAGACAGAAGAGCCTCTATGGCTACATTCATAGCAAGCAAGAGGGCACACAAAACTATTAAGATATCAGATAGAGTTGTAGCAACGATATCAGGTTCTGTAGCTGATGGACAGTTCCTTACTAATAATCTGAAAGCAGTTGCCAAGCTGTATGAATTAGAATTTGGCAGAGCAATGTCTGTGAGAGCTATAGCAAGAAGATTAGCTCTTATATTATGGTCTTACAGACCAGTGGTTCTGATCGCTCATATAATGGTTGGAGGAATCGACGAATCTGGATCTCATTTGTTTAACGTAGATCCATTGGGAACTCTCACGGAAGAGGACTTTATAGCTACAGGATCCGGTTCTCCTGTAGCTATCTCCGTCATAGAAGAGCAATATAGCCCTGAGATGAATGTAGAAGAAGGAAAGAAACTCGTGATAAGTGCAATGCTCTCAGCTTTAGAGAGGGACATGGCTACAGGTAACGGGATAGACGTTACCGTCGTCGATGAGAGAGGGGTTCACTTCTTAGAAGAAAAAGAGATTCAGGATTTGATCGAGAAGGTGAAAGCTATAAGATGATCAAGGAGGTATTGCTAAAAAATTCTCAAGATATTAAAAAAAGAGTAAAATCTCTTCTATCAGGAATAGGGGAAGTGTCTAAGGTAGTATTGGAAGGTCAGTACGTGGTAGTCTATACGAAGGATCCTGGGGTATTTATTAGAAGGAATGAAGTGGTGGTGGAGCTAGCCAAGACCATAAGGAAGAAGATCATAATACAAGCCAAAAAGCCATTACTTGATGAAGAAGAGGCAAGAAGAAAGATATTGGAGATAATCCCTTCAAATGCCGAGATCTCAAATATGGTGTTCAAAAAAGAAACTGGAGAAGTTTACATAATTGCTAAGAGAACAGGATATGTTGTTGGAAAGAAAGGAGCCAACATCAACAAGATTCTAGAGGTAACTGGCTGGAGACCCGTTATTATGAGAGCTCCCTCCATAAGATCTACATTCTTCGAAACTCTTCAGAGCATTTTGATAGATCAAGCTTCAACTAGAAGCAAGAAGTTCCGCAAGGCAGCAGCCAGGATTTATCGTCCTTCCTTACAAATTAGTGATGAGATCACCGCGACTTTTCTAGGAGGTGCTAAGGAGGTAGGCCGTAGCAGCATATTGATAAGAACAGGTAAGAGTTCGATACTACTGGATGCGGGAATAGCCGTAGGTGGAGGAGATTTCTTCCCTAGATTTGACTCCCCCGATTTTAACCTTGGGGAAATAGATGCGATCATAATAACCCATGCGCATCTAGATCACTCGGGATCTGTTCCATTATTGTTAAAACATGGGTATGATGGCTTGATATACACTACTTCTCCCACAAGGGATCTAACTGCTCTGCTATTGCATGACTACATTAATGTGGCCATGAGAAATGGAATTATTCCATTCTTCAGCAAGGTTGATGTTACTAACTTCATCACTCAGGTTTTTACTTTAGAGTACGGGGAAACTGTTGACATTTCTCCTGATGTAAAACTAACTTTGTATAATGCTGGTCATATTCTCGGCTCTGCTATGGTATATCTCAACATCGATGAAAACAGGCACACCATATTGTACACGGGAGACTTTAGATACAGGGGGAGCAGGTTGTTGGATGCTGCAGAGGATTCCATTCCGAGGGTAGATACAATAATCATGGAATCAACATATGGAGGGGAGCAGGATGTTTTTCCTCCCCTAGAGGAGGCAGAAGAGAGGTTGATCTCCATAATTACAAAGACTTTGAGAGATGGTGGGAAGGTGTTGATTCCAGCCCTTTCCGTTGGGAGATCTACTGAAGTAATGCTCGCCCTAATCGACGCTTTGGAGAACAAAAAAATTCCAGACGTTCCCATATTTATAGACGGGATGATCTCAGACTCTAATGCGATACATACAGCTTATCCTGTCTATCTCTCAAAGGAAATTAGGGACAAGATATTTGAAGAGGACGCCAACCCGTTCTTGGAACCTCACATCACTCCCGTTAAAGGACCCTCAGATCGAGAAGAAATTGTTTCAGGAGGTCCTTCTATAATTATAGCTC
>QMVU01000183.1 GCA_003661265.1 Thermoproteota archaeon
CGGTGTTTTATCCTCGACAGGAACCTTCCTGGAGGATCAGGCAATATACCTGCCGCTAAAGACTGTTCAGAGGTTCTATGGGCAGGAAGGGATCGTAAACCTGATATTCGTGAGGGTGGACGATCCTCAGGTTGCTGAAAGCGTGGAGGAGGTTTTGACGAGGGAGTACCCAGAGCTCATGGTGGTGGAGACAGACCAGGTGATGGAGAACGTTGGCTCCATTCTCGGAATACTAGATGCTGTTCTACTCGGAATAGGGGGAATCTCCATGCTGATCGCTGGTCTCAGCATAACGAACTCCATCATGATGAGCGTTAACGAGAAGGTGAGGGAGATAGGGATACTTAAGACATTGGGATACACGAGGAGGGAGATCCTGCTTCTCTTTCTCCTTGAAGGACTGGTTTACTCCCTAGTTGGAGGGCCTATAGGGGTTATATCTGGGATGTTGGCCGCTAGACTCATGTCCTCTGCCCTCTCGGTGAAGGGTTACGTGCTTCCCCTGGAGTTTGGGGCGAAGTCCGTGGCCATAGGACTGGCCATCTCATTTGCCGTGAGCTTGGTAGCTTCAATTCCTCCAGCCAGGAGGGCTGCTAACATGAGGGTTGTGGAGGCCCTTTCACATGAATGAACCGATGGTCAGGCTTGTTGAAGTATACAAGGCCTATAGGATTGGAAGGAGGAACCTCCTAGTGTTGAGGAGGGTAAACCTGGAGGTTGAGAGGGGGGAATCCGTCGCCATACTTGGGAAGAGCGGCTCCGGAAAGTCAACGCTCCTTAACCTCATAGCAGGCCTCGACAGACCTTCCTACGGACATGTATACGTTGATGGGGTTGATCTAGTTTACCTAAGCGAGGACGAACTTGCCAAGTTTAGGAGATCTAAGATAAGCTTCATCTTCCAGAATTACAACCTGATATCAGGACTAACTGCTGTGGAGAACGTGATGTTGGCTCAGAAGGTTAGGTTTGGGAGGACTGACAGGAGAAAAGCCATGGAGATATTGGAACAAGTAGGGCTGAGGAAGTACGCGAATCACAGGCCCTACGAGCTTAGCGGGGGTCAGCAACAGAGGGTAGCGATAGCCATGGCCTTGGCCAAGTCGCCTAAGCTTATCCTTGCCGATGAGCCAACAGGCTCTCTTGACAGCAGAACAAGGGAGAGGGTCCTGGACCTACTCCTGAGGGCGAAGGAGCAACTTGGGACTACCCTCATAGTGGTAACCCACGACCAGGACGTTGCCAGCAAGATGGACAGGGTGATCAGGATAGAGGACGGTAGGTTACGCGAGGAAGAGCGAGCGTCTGTCCTAGAGCTTATGAACCTCTCATCTCCAAGGGAGTAATGGACATCGAACTCCTACAAATTTGAACGCTTCACCTGAGATCTCAAGCTATGGAGGCCTTAAAGATCAGTGAAGAAGGATATCGCAGGAGGAGCCCTTTGAAGGCTTAAAAAGCTTTAAAAGGCGTTCGTCCTTTCATTATGATGCCCGAACTCCCAGAACTGCTGACGGAGATGGGGTACCTGATACACTTGGCCCTAGTCTCCATACTTGCCCTGATTTACACCAAAAGGAAGTCGGTTGTCCTGCTTCCGGCCATAATGTTTGCCTCCCTGACCTGCTCCTACTTAGGGCTCAGGGCACATGAGGTTCTCATAAGCATGTCTCCCCTGGCAGCAGCCCTCATAGTGTTCGTAGCCGGTCTGGAGCTGGATGTTAAGACCTTCATGGCTGAGAAGGAAAAGCTCTTCCTCATGTTCTCGATAGAGGTCCTGATATTCTTCTCCCTCTTCTACATCCTGAGCAGGGTCCTGGGAGGTCCTATTTCGCTGGCCCTAGTGGCCGTAATGGTCGCCTCCAACGAGATGTTCGTTCTGGAACTGAAGAAATTGGGAGACGAGAGGCTGGCCAACTTCGGGATAGCCTTATCGGTGCTCGAAGATACCTTAGCTGTCTTCCTGCTTTCCATAGGCTTCTTCACAGAGAGGAGCCTCAGCGGAATAAGGACCCAGGCGTTGGAAGCCTTGACAATAACCGCCCTCCTGATACCAGCTCTCTACCTATTTGCCAAGCCGTTTAGCAAGTTCGTCAAGGGGATGTCCAGGCTTGACGCCAGGATCTTCAGCACGATCTTGTACCTGTTCATCCTGGTCTCGATAGGACATGCCCTGCACGTCCCTGAAGCGATTCCCGTGTTCATAGGGGCGCTCATGCTCTCGATATACGGATTCGATAGGGAAACGTTCGAGAGCATAGAGCATTACCTGATGCTGGCCCTCCTGGGATTCATATCTTCCCTCCCCTTCAGCCTTGAGGTAAGCATGAGTTCTAGGGAATTCCTGATTTCAATGGGCTACGGCCTCCTGCTTGCCCTGGCAGCCTTCGTGCTGAGGGAAGTCATGCTCCTTATCTCCTCGATCATGGCCGGTTTCGAGGTGGAGGAGGCCTTTAAGATCTCGTTAACCCTAGCAAACACAGGGGAGTTCGGGCTCATAGTCCTGGCCGGGATGGCCAAGATAATACCTCAGACGATAGTGTTCGCGGCCATGTTCGCGTACGCCTTCAACTTAACTCTGGAATCCGAGGTGACTTTGAGGGTGAGTAAACTTGTCCCCTGGCTCATGGATAAGATGCCTAAGAGGGTTCTCGGTTCCCTTGAGTCCCTCAGCGCCCAGGCAGCTGCCTCCGTGGCCGATCCTGAGTTCAAGAGATGGATGTACGGAGCCATCGTAAGGCTTATCATGATCTACTTCCTTCTAACAGCCTCAAAGCTCTTCCCTCCAGGCCATAAGATGGCCGGTCTTGTGTTCGCCGCTTTCTCTACGGGAACCTTCATATCAACGGTGCAACACACGTACGCCTTCTTCGAGAGGCACATAGTTAGCGAGCTAGACGAATTTGAGAGGATGGAAAGCTCCTTCTTCCTCCTGGTAAGGCTGCTCTTCACGTACATAGCTCTGGCTCCAGTGATGGATCTCCTAGAAACCCTGATAAGGACTGAGGAAGGCCTATGGCTCCCCCTTTCCTCCCCAATATCCCTCATCGGGATGTTCGTCGCAGCTTACCTCGTGAACAGGGTGACGGATTGGGTCATAGGAAAGCTGATGTATCCAAAAAAGAGGGAGAACGCAAGCTGCGAAGGAGGCAGGTGATCAAAAAATGAGCGAGAAGCCCTCCTATTAGACTGGAAGGAGGGCATAGGATATGAACAGGGGGAGCAGGGTTATTGACAGTATGTTCTGGAGCTTCACGAGTATGTGGAGGGAGGGACCGGCTGTGTCTTTCAGGGGATCCCCAAAAGTGTCCCCTATAACGGCCGCCTCGTGGCTCTTTGAACCCTTCCCTCCGAAGTGCCCGGCCTCTATGTACTTCTTGGCGTTGTCCCATGCTCCTCCAGCGTTGTACATAACCATCGCCAGTATGGCTGAGACCACCTTCACAGCGATCAAGTAAGCTGCCAGGGCCCATACGTTGAGCAAGAAGCCTATTATGACGGGGGCTATGAGTCCAAGCATGGTTGGAGGTATCATCTCCCTAAGGGCGTTCTTCGTGGTTATGTCGACGCAGGTGGAGTAATCCGCCTTCGCCTTTCCCTCCAAGAGACCCTTTATCTC
>QMVU01000184.1 GCA_003661265.1 Thermoproteota archaeon
ATCGGCGAGCAATTTTGAAGATTTGTACTCTATGAGTCCTAGCTCAGCGTACTCCCATATCTTGTCGCTTATCTCGATAATACGGGACTCGTTCTCAGATATCCAACTGAAAGCAACCTGCTTTAATTCCTGGGCCTCTCTAGACATCCCACTTTATTAACGCATCTTTCCTATAAAGTGTCCTCTGGGAACACTTTCAGTTCCTCAATCCTTTTGGTCTTGGTTTTTGAGACTATCAAAATGAGCTTTTGGAAATTGCTATACATCCTGTTAAATTGGAAGTGATGAGGATTCAGGATGCTTAGAATAAGGGATCTGGCCTTTATACTTCTTGTAATTTCGATTTTCATGCCCCTAACCTCAAGTGCTTCCCAAGAAAGCCTAGTTGTTCATTCTAGCAAACTCCATAAATCCCCTTGCGCATGATTTCATAGCCAATTTGGAAACAAGGGTTTTCGCGTTGTTCACGTCACGGCAGAAGAATTCCAAAGCATTCAGCAAGCTCCAATAATAGTAATCTTGGGAGGGCATAGGGCCCCAGTTAAGATTAACTACTGCTATTTTCCTTGGGAACCTCTAGCGAGCGCTAGAGATGAGGGCATTTCTTGAGCGAAGAAGCTCTATTACTTTCCCGCTCGGTATGGCATCAATTACATGGTTATCTCTTCCTTCCATGGTCTCGGAGGTGAATAAGGAATCTATTATGGCCTCTTCAACAGCTTCGACTACAGCTGAGAAGAGAGGGTTAATTGAGCGCGCGCGGAGGATTGGAGTCTCTATGAGACCAAATTCCTCAACTTCTTTCCCTATCCATTCATGACGAAGGAAGCAGCAGGAACCTTCTCCCTGTAAACATCCCCTTTGTGAGGGAAAACTGCTGTTACTCCGGTTAGAGCACGCGCTTTTGCTGGTTTTATGGTCTCAAGCAACTCGATGGCTCTTTTCTTTACATCAATGTTCTTCGAGTTGGTAGCCTTAATGATACTTTTACTTTGCCATAAACCTCCTCACCCTATCCTTTATCTTCTCTCTTTTCAGAAGATTCATATTTAGCTGATCTTTCTTCAGCGTCAGGTAAGATGCCTCTCCAACTTTCCCACACAGACTTTTTGCAGTTCATCATTTGTTCTAGATCTCATCAATAGTTGCAACACGTATTCTGGTCATCGCTTTGGCTTATCTTTTCGTTCTTATTTAACTTATCAAACAGGGAAATGCTTGACACTAACTTCCTTAACCTTTGCCAGTTCTCGATCGGTTGTCAGAATGACAGCGCTCTTAAGCTCAGCCAAGGCTAAGCAGAAGCAGTCTGCCAAAGAAAGCTTGCCCCTATATTTGCACTTCTTCTCCCCAGCTTTTCTCGTTAACTCTTCGTTTGTAGCAACGACCTCTATAGGGGACTCCCTAATTTGGTGATATCTAATTTCAGCAACGCTCTTCCCGAGCTTCTCACACATCTTATAGTAGTATTCAGCGAGGTTGACATCGCAGATAAATGCTTTGTCAACCCCTCTAGCGACTTTTCCAAGGTAGGGCTTTATCCTTTCATCTCCAATGAAATAGAGGGACAAAACACCGGCATCTATCACGTACTTTTTCATTTCATAGCCTCCTCACGGTGTTCCGCTTCAAGTTCCTTAATGGCATCGATGATGATGGAAGTATGCTTGCGATCAACCCCCCAGAGATCCTCAAGGTTTGGAATAGGAACCATGAGAATTCCATCTTCCCGCTCAATGAACTTGACCTTCATCCCTTCCCTGATGTTGTACTTTCTCATGATCTTAGCTGGGATTGTTATCATCCTCTTGCTGGTGACTTTTGCAATATGAACCATGCTTTCACCATGAAATTCAGACAAATGTATGGTTTTTTAATGTTTGCCAATACTTCTTCCTTAAAGACTAATTAAAGGCAGAAAGGCTCTTTTTGACTTGAATCAGGTTCTTAGCTCTGTTTTCAACATATTTGATAATTTTATTGAATTTAGGGTCTCCATTGACGTCTCAATTATGAAATCTTCTGTCACTACAACCTCTGTTGTCCAAAGGATATCCGAATACTTGAATATCATCCTGTTTTGATTAAATAGGGATAAGATTGCTAAACTCTAGCTATTTTAGGTTCATGCTGTGAATTTATCAGAGATAACGCACGCTAGAATATTAACGACATAAGACAGCTAGGAGCGACAATTACTTCATGAAACCTTTTTACCAGTTTTTAATATTCGTATTGACCAATATGGATGAAAGACTCCTCGCAGTTCTGTTGATGTCTTGCTTAATTTTGAACGGATTCACTCTCGCTTTATGTCTTATGAGAAAGAGGAAAATCTCAGAATTTAGAGGAGAAATCGAGGAAATAGAGAGGAATATGGCCCTTTTGGACTTAAGGATAAGCGAACTTCCTGAAACGGCCCTTTTAGAGGCCCAAGGGGCAATAGATTGGTGGAAATCCACATTTGAGCTATATTCTGGATTAGCTGAGTCCTTGTTTCCCAGGGAAGAGTATGAGGACTGGACCCTTTGCAAAGAAAAATACCTAGAAAGATACGGAACAGTTTACGGGGCCATTCAATCACTTTACCGCGAAATTGAGCAGTTACAGAGTAGGATATCGCTGTTAGAAGAGGTTCTGGGAAGCGAGGGATGATGGAATCAAAGGAAACCTTTGTCTTCATAATAATTTCAGTCTCGCTTCTAGTTAATGCCCTTGTCTGGTATTGCCTTTACCTGGAAGCTAAAGAAATTGATCAGCTATCCCAAGATCTGAAGAGGATAAAAGGAAAGATGGACCAACTTAAACAGCATTATAGGGAGAACTATGAGATGATCGAATCCATCATAGGCAGCTATTACGAGGAGCAAATCGACACCATGTCAGCGACGAAACTCCTTGCGGAGGTAATTGCTCCCCCAGAACTTCCATTTGAATGCGGATCTACCGAAAATCCATGCAGTAAAGAATATTTCAGCAATTATGCGTCAAAACTTAGGACCTATGTTTCAGAACATGGAACCGTCTATGAATTGATTGGAGATCTTCAAGCTAAAGTTAAGGAGCTATCCGATAGCATTTCAAAGTTAGAAATCAAACCTTAGATTAATCTTAACTTAGCACAATTCTCCATTCTTAGCTTAAGAGATTGTGGTAAATTTAAAGAATTGTATTTAAGTTTGGCTTTCTGGGAAGTAGGCATCAGTTACTATTCGGCAATGAAGCTCACAGTAAGGAACCTTTGAACCGTAGATTATCGCCAGGACACACCAGAAGCGTGGTTCACGTCATTAAAAAGCAAAGATTTTACTTCTATGAGTCCTGAGAAGATCGTTTGAATTTCAAGAAGGAGCTCTTTAGTTCAAAGTTCTTCTATAGCCTCCCTGATGGCCCTTAAGGATTTGCTAATGAACTCCCTTGGATCTTCCCCTCCTCCTTCAACTATAAGCATTCCCTCGTAACCAGAGCTCTTGAGCTCCTTAAATACATCCCTTAACTTAATATTTCCTGCCCCCAAGGGCATGTGAAAGGAAGGGGACCTGGGACCAAGGTTATCGGCAAGGTGAACGTGAATTACATCGCTTGCCACTTCCCTTAGGAACTTGACGGGATCCATG
>QMVU01000185.1 GCA_003661265.1 Thermoproteota archaeon
ATAAGCCAGCCCTCCTCTGCCTTAAACATGAATTGACCCTTCGAAGGCTCTGTATAGCCATACAGCCCTCCTTTCGCGTAGATCCCTTCGTCTATCTCCTCGAGCAGTTCCTCGAACTTCCAATCTCCCCTGTCTATGAACGTGTTACTCATCCTGACGAGAGGTGGGGTGCTATAGCTCATCGACCTACCGTTTCCCGTGCATTCTTGCTTCATCCTCGAAGAGGTTTCTAAGGAGTGCATGAAGCTAACTAGAACGCCCTCTTTCACAAGATATTTCCTCTTAGATGGAGTTCCTTCGTCGTCGAAGGGGTAGCTACCGTAAAGATCTGGTATCGTCGGATCATCTATCACGTTTACAAGCTCTGATCCAACAGTTGTCCCTATCTTCCCCTCTAGCACGCTCATCTTTGCCAAAACCTCGTCTGCCTCAGTAGCATGACCGAAAGCTTCATGTATGAATATCCCTGCCAATCTCTGATCCAAGATAGCCTTGTAAGGGCCAGAAGGAGCGGACTTAGCACTTAAGAGCTCTACAGCTCTCCTTGCAGCTTTCTCCCCCATAAGAGATGCCTTTTCACTCCTTAAAATCTCGAAACCAGTTGTGCCACCTATACCTTCGAAGGCTCTCTCTGTTATTCCAGCCTCGCTCGCGTAAACGAATACGTAAGAGTTGACCCTAGATATCTCTTGCTCAACGTTTGTTCCAAAGCTATTTAGCACCCTTTCATACAAAACCACATCGTTGTAGCGAACAGTCACGTTCTTTACCCTATCATCTATCCTCGCCGATTTCTCGAACTCGAGAGCCATCCCCAATTTCTCGTCAATTGGAACGTCTAAGGGATCTTCTATGCGAGAAATAGATGCTTTGCCCTCATAATCCCTGCCCTGAAGCTCAAACTTCTCCTTCTTCAAGGAGGCAGATATCTTTGCGAGCTTAACGCTGTCCTCGATTGCCTTCTTTAGAGCATCCCTGCTCCTTCCATGGGCTACAGAGAATCCCCAAGCACCTCTACAGAAGCTCCTTATCCCATATCCCTCCTTTTTCCCCGTAGATAGGGTCCTTACTACTCCATCAACTATCTCTATGGAGGTTGTTAAGATCCTCTGCTCCCTGATGTCAATGAAATCTGCTCCTAGATCTAATCCTAGCGAAATAGCTTCTTCTAGTTCCATAGGAACCTATTCTGCATGAAGATGAAATCATTTAAACTATCACATCGTAAGAACAAGTGTGTTACAGATACAGGTGTGTTACCTTGGAAGATGGATTGAGTTTTTCGGAAGAAGCACTGAAATGGGCCATCAAACTCTTCAAGCTGCTGGAAATAGAGCTTGAGCAAAACGGAGATAGAGTCCTGTGGTCTATAAGGCAGATAGGTGCCGAGCCTGATGAGTTCCAAATAACGTGCTCCTTTGAGGAAGAACCCATGAGGATCCTCGTCCATGGTCAAGAGTTAAAGGGAAGGATCGGGGGGAAGACCTTGTCCGGACCCGAATTAACCCGATCAATGGAACTCTATCTTGGACCTCTAGTTTCCTACCTTCAACAAGCTAGGGCAGAATGGATATCAGCCAGGCACGAAGAGGATAGGAGTTTCGGTACGACAAGGAGTTTGGGATCGAAGAAATTCAGAGTTGGGGCGAAGGTCAGAGCGAAGGGATTCAGGTTCACCCCCTCCGGGAGCACAAGGCTGGCAACGCCCGTTCTTAGTGCAGAATTCTGGATCACAGACGTTAAGGGGGAGGAAGTCCTCGTTCTATCTGATGTACGCCTATCTGGATCAATAGGGAGATCCTGTGTTCGTATAAGGAGGATGGTAGTTAGAGATTGAAGGGCTCAGCCGACAACAGAGACCTCTCCTCTAACCTCTTTCTCAAACCTCTCGACGCTAAATGGCTCTAAAGGAATTGAGAGGGGTTCTCCTGTTATATATTGAGCCAGTAGAACCGCGCACATCGGAGCAACCATAAAGCCGTGACCGGAGTAACCGTTCATTTGTAAGAAGCCTTCAACCTCCTTGACAGGGCCAAGTATTGGCTTAGCATCAGGAGTTACGTCATAAAGACCTGCCCATTGTCTTAGTACTCTAACAGGCTTCAGAGCAGGAATGTATTTCCTGAGCAACCTTGCCATGGTGGTGATGAACTTCAAGCTTGAGGCGAAGTTAAAACCCGGTTTCTCCTCAGGATCCCCCCAACCACCGATGATTCCACCCCTCATGGTTTGCCTGAAGTAGACGTTGTCATGAAAGGATATGACCATTGGATCCAGGAAGTGGGAGAGGGGCTCTGTTATCATTATCTCATGCCTATACGGCTTGTTTGGGAGCTTAACTCCGGCCATCTCTGCCACGATAGGAGACCAGGCTCCTGCTGCGTTGACAACAAACCTCGATCTAGTTTCACCTCTTTCGGTTATCACCCCGGAAGCCCTTCCGTTCTCAACAATTATCCCCTTGACCTCAGTAAACTCGTATATGTGGGCCCCAAGTTCCCTTGCTTTATCAGCGTATGCCCAAACGGCCTTCGGAGGATATGCATGACCATCTGTCGGGCAATAAGTTGCGGCAATTGCTCCAATTCCCTCAACATCAAGTTCTGGGACTATATCGTTTATTTCATCCCTCTCAAGCCATTGAACATCGAGACCGAGGCTTCTCTGTAATCTAACGTTTTTCTCGAACTGCTTCACCTCCTCCTCGGTGTGAGCGAGGATAAGGTATCCACCCTGATAGTATTCTATGTCCCAGCCGAGCTCCTCCTTCATCCTCTCGAATATCTTGACGCTTTCCATAGCTAGCCTTATGTTTTCCTCCGTACTAAACTGCTGTCTTATTCCGCCACCGCACCTTCCAGTTGATCCGGAGCCCAAGAAGTTCTTCTCAAAAACAGCGACTTCCACACCCCTTTTCGAGAGCTCATAAGCAAGCGCTACTCCGCTGATCCCTCCACCTATTATGGCCACTTCCACCCTATCTTTTATCACGTTCATCTACCTCCGCCAATTTTGATATCTCAACAGGTAGGATTGGAGGTCTGACAGTAGGCCACTCTATCTCATCAACCCTTTTGCCGAGCTTCCTAGCGAGTACCCCAGCAGCCAACCTAAGACATGTCCTCCCCTGACAGTGACCCATTCCTATCCTCAGGTACCTCTTGAGCTGATCTAAAGTTGTGTATCCCCTGTCAATGGCCTCTAATAACTCCTTTAGCGAGACGTCCTCGCATCTACAGACTATCTCCTCTTCTTGATCGTCGCTCATACCTTAACCCCCCTGATCTCCATGTAGTGCTCCCTCGGGATTTCTATAGTCACTGCCAAGGTCTTATCTTTAGATCTCATTACCCTGAGAACTCTGGCCTTTGTCACAGCAACCCCTCTCCTATCAAGAGCAGTTACCTCCTGCCCAACCTGGGGTTCTGGAAGAAGTTCATAGGGAACGGTGACCCTTGCCTTCTCCTCATTCAGTTCAACTAGAAAGATAGCCAGCCCAGGACAAGCTAGGACACATTTTCCACATCCAGTGCACTTCTCATAATCTATCTTAGGAGGCGTCGTTATCCCCTCCTTTGTTATAGCGCCAACAGGACAAATCCACCCGCAGA
>QMVU01000186.1 GCA_003661265.1 Thermoproteota archaeon
GTAGTAATAGGGGACCTCACAGACAAGTTCTGAGACATCTAGGTTTACTCTCCTCGCGTAGTCGACACTTGACGTTCCGCTCCTAATTATCTCAAAGGGATCCTTATCGGAGTGCTTCTCCAAGTAATCGTATCTGTCCCTCGTGCTAGGAAGGTAGTAAACCGCGTCCGCCAGCTTAACTGCGTAGGGGACCTCTGGTTCCCCTAAGCTCAGGGGGAGGTCCTGCATGTAGGCCATGTACTGGTAGATTGGGTAAAGTAAAGGCATTTCCTTGCTTACATAATAGTAGACGCCTCCAAATCCTGCGTTGTGAAGGGAGTATATGAAGGAGGGGTCTTGTGTCATCTATTACCCTCATCAAGGCTTTTGTCTCCGGTATGGGGGTTGTTGAAGTTCAATCTCTTGTACTTTATCGGGAAAGTCCACTCGACCTGCTGATATCCGGCAGACCTGTAGAAGTTAAGGGCGTAGTTAAGCGGCGTAAAGGATCCCTTGAACCATCCCTCGTTTAGCTTAGCTCCATCTGGATCGGAGACCTTCACGATGTGGAGGGTGAAGTCCAAGAGCTTCCTAAGCTCCTCGTTCTCGGCGTACGCCCTCGAGAGATATTCGAGCATCATGCTTCCTACGGGCTCGTTTGAGTGAGGGAAAAGCGAAAAGAAGTGCGTTAAATCGACCCCTCCCTATCCTAAGGGAGAGTATCGGGTTCCCTTCCCTTGACCTTCCAATCTCTTCAAGCTTAACTGCATCGGGATATTCTTCCGCAAGCCTCCTTGACGACTCATTGAGCCCCTCAACAGTCATAAACTCTTGGTAATCCGGCACTTCCCTCAGCAACTCCTCAATAATGGATCCTAAGCTCATTGCCTGAGGCAGGGGCTGCCCAAAAATAAAACATTTAGTTAAACCTTCTGAAAAATTTGTCAACCAATGAACTGGGCATCAAGAAGAATAATCAACCTAAGGCTAGGTTGCCTTCTCCCTCAGCCACTCAGAAAGGACTTTTCTGACCATTCTTTTCAGCGGAAACCAGGCTAACAACATTATGAAGAGGAATAGAAGGGAGGAAGTAAGTCCTAACTCAAAATAGATCCCAAGAGATGCTAGGATAACCCCTATACAGTAGATCACTGCTAACTTCCTTAGGAGCCTCTTCCTTCTGATCACCTCCTGGTAAGTTTCTAAGAACTCAGCCATGAACATCACCGTAAGCGTACTGGTTACTTCATCACCAACTTAAGCCTTTTTATTTACGTAAGAGCTTAGCCTTACTCCAAGAACAACCTTTCCTTTCTTTTTAGAACTCTTCTTAACTAGACTAAGACTGGGAGCCAACGCCCATCCCATATGAGAAATCAGCGCGTGTTCCCCTGCTTGAAGCTTATGCCATCTCGTAAACATTTTAACATAGCTCTTAATCAAATGACTTCGGTTTATTTTAGCTTTGAGAAGGGTCGGCCGAGGATGAATAGCGTAGATCTCTCCGTGATGATCGCTGGAGAAGCGGGAGACGGTATCAGGCAAGCCGGTCTCCTCTTCAGTCGTGCATGTGCAAGAGGGGGCTTTTACACGTTCTCCGTCTTCGACTACCTCTCCTTGATAAGAGGAGGTCACAACTCTCACCTCGTAAGGGTTTGCGACAGGGAGGTCTACTCCCACAGGAAGAAGGTAGACATCCTGCTGGCCCTCAACCTTGACTCAATCCAAAAGCACGCTTCTGAACTCTCCTCCAATTCAGCCATCTTGTATGATTCCGACTCTGTAAGAAAACTTCCCGAGCTCAGCTCAAAAGTGACAGGGATTCCAGTTCCTCTAAAGAGCATGACTAAGGAGGTTGGAGCACCTCTCATAACCAGGAACTCCGCAGGGCTTGGAGCCCTCTTCTCCCTACTTGGGTACGATCTAAACCTGTTCCTAGGGGTTATCGAAGACCAATTCAAGAAGAGACCAAAAATAGCTGAGCTCAACAAGGAGCTGGCTAAGAAAGGATACGATTACATGAGGGAGAATTTCGAGGGGGAGTTCCCCTTCAGGCTCAAGCCCATCAAAGGTAGGAGCAGGTACGTGCTGACGGGGAACGATGCCATAGCCCTAGGAGCGCTGAAGGCAGGGATGAAGTTCTTCGTAGCCTATCCCATAACCCCTGCTTCCCCAATCCTGCACTTGCTGGCTTCTTTACAAAGAGACGCTGGAATATTGGTGTTACAGGCCGAAAGCGAGCTTGCAGCGATAAACATGATAATAGGGGCAGCCTACGCTGGAGTCAGGGCTATGACAGCCACTTCTGGAGCTGGCTTTTCCCTAATGGCCGAAGGTTTAGGGCTGGCTGGGATGTCCGAAACTCCGATCGTCGTAGTCCTAGCCCAAAGACCAGGACCGAGCACTGGCCTAGCGACATATACGGCCCAAGGAGACCTTAGATTTGTGATCCATGCCTCTCAGGGGGAGTTTCCCAGGGTTGTAGTTGCCCCTGGGGATGTGGAGGAGGCTTACTACAGGGTAATAGAGGCCTTTAACTTGGCAGAGAAGTTCCAGGTGCCCGCCATAGTGCTGCTGGACAAGCACCTTGCCGAGAGCTACAAGACAGTTGACTCGTTATCTGAGGACGTTAAGTTGGAAAGAGGGCAGCTCTTCTTGGATAAATATGAGGGGGAGTACAAGCGCTACCTGATAACGGAGACAGGAGTATCTCCAAGAGCTGTTCCGGGAATAGAGGGTATCATAGTGAAGCAGGATGGATCGGAGCACAACGAGTGGGGCTTCGCTACAGCTAATGCTGAAAACGCTAGGAGAATGCAGGATAAGAGGATGAGGAAGTTGGAGTACTTGAGGAAGGAGATCTCAAACCTCAATCCGGTTAAGCTTTACGGGGATGAGAGAGCTGAACTCACCATCATCGGCTGGGGCTCAACGAAGGGAGCGATCCTAGAATCTCTCCTCCTTTTAAAGGAGAGGGGAATAGGGGCTAGGTTCGTTCAGGTGGTTTATCTATGGCCATTCCCCGACTACGAGGTTAAGAAAGCAATAAAAGATTCTAGAAAACTTATTCTCGTTGAAAATAACAAGACAGCGCAGTTAGGAAGCTTGTTAAAGGAGTTCCTTTGTCTAGAACCGGACAAGAAGATCCTGAAGTATGATGGTAGGCCATTTACGCCTGAAGAGATCGTCGATAGGATTGAGGAGGCGATTTAGTTGGAGTTGAAGGATCTAGGGACTAAGGCTGTTATAACGTGGTGTCCGGGCTGTGGAAACTTCGGCATCCTTCAGGCCTTCAAGGAGGCTTTGGTTGAACTTGGTCTCAGGAGGGAGGAGGTCGTCATAGTCTCCGGAATAGGGTGCCACGGGAAGATAGGAAATTACGTCAACGTAAACAGCTTTCACGTGATACATGGAAGGGTGCTCCCCGTCATAACGGGGATAAAGCTCTCAAATCCCGAGCTTGTAGTTGTGGGCTTTGCAGGAGATGGAGACGCGTATGCGATAGGGCTGGGCCATTTACCTCACGCGATCAGGAGGAACGTGGATGTCACCTACATAGTCCACAACAACATGGTCTTCGGCCTGACAACAGGCCAGGTAACTCCTACAAGCCCTTTGGGGTTCAAAAC
>QMVU01000187.1 GCA_003661265.1 Thermoproteota archaeon
GCCCAGACCCCCAAATTGATAGAAGATGGAGAAAGTGGAGAGAAGCGAAGCTATTCCAAGAGCGAGAATCCCTCTCCTTAGGGAAAGAGCCGTTAAAACAGCTGAAGCCACAATTATCACGTTCCTCGGGTAGAAGGGAACGACTGTCAATAAACCGTAGATTAAAGGAGCTACTGCAAGGGCAAAAGCTGGATCTAAGTGTTTCAGCGATAAGAGGGGCCTCGACCTCCATTCCATCTTGGGTATTTTTGTCCATGGATTCTTAGAAAATATAAGGTTATGATATTTTGGGCTCTTGCGATAAATTTCACCTGGTTAAGGACTTTCACCTATGGAGGGACCCGGGATTCCCGCCTTAAGGGCAACTACTTTTATTGGGCTGCTCGGTCTAAAAAACCACCAGTGAACTTTACATGAGGTCAGAGTGAAATGACTCCAAAAATAACGGATCTTTTAGGGCTTTTTGGCACTAGAAAGCCTGTAATAGGAGTTGTTCATCTGCCTCCCCTCCCAGGCTCCCCGCTGTGCAGGCAAAGCCTTGAGGAACTCGTTGAGAGAGCCCTTAAAGATGCAGAAACACTCGAGGAAGGGGGCATTGATGGTGTTCTCGTCGAGAATTATGGAGACAAACCCTTTAGAAAGAAGGTTGGACCGGAGACAATTGCAACGATGAGCATAATCGTTGAAAAAGTCGTTAAGAGCCTCTCCATTCCGGTCGGAGTGAACATCCTGAGGAGCGATTGTCTGGCAGCTTTAGCAGTGGCTTCTGTCACTGGCGCACGCTTCATAAGGTGTAACGTGTTCACCGACACTCTGGTGACCGATCAGGGGATAATAGAGCCATGTGCGTGGGAGCTAATGTCATATAGAAGGATGTTGGGTTCTAGAGTGATGATATTCGCTGATATTTTGTGTAAACACGCTAAACCATTAGTTGAGCTTAGTCCTGAGGAGTCTGCCAGAAATGCAGCGTACAGAGGAATGGCTGATGCCATAATCCTGACTGGCAGGGAGACGGGACTAGGTCCAGATCCGAGGTATGTGGAGAGGGTTAGAAAGGCGGTTCCAGATGTCCCTCTTTTGATAGGGAGCGGTTTTACCCCTGAAAACGCTGAAATTCTTCTGAAATTTTCAGATGGAGCCATAGTAGGGACATACCTTAAGAGAGGGGGAGTTACTGAGGAGTGCGTGGACCTCGACAGGGTGAGGAAGTTGATGAGTGTAGTGAAAGAGTTAAGGCGGCTGGAAACTGAATGAGCAAAGCTCTAATCAGCATTAATCTTGATGGAAACTTAGAGGCCCTTTAATTGCACAAATCCAGTTTTCCTCTTGTTCTGTTTCATCAAAAAGGTAATAGGCTTCAACCGATAGTCTTCCTGTGCGACTAAGGGGAAAAGTGATAGGATCCGAGCTACCTAGGTTCAAGAACCGATGGTTCGGGATCTTGCTTGTAAAGACGGATGAGAAGGAGTACTCCCTCTACATGTCTGGAAGCATAGCGCAGTGGTTCGAAACAGGAGAGGAAGTAACTATTGAGGTAATAGGCAGGCCGAGGGAAAGAGAAGGTGAAACCTACCTACTCTTCGACGATTACAGACTTTGGAGAACCTACAATGGGGCTGAAATCCCGATTTGGCCGGCTTTTTCCGTTGAAAAAGAGGTTCCTAGGCTCAGTCCGCTTACTGGAGAGAAGATCTACTCTTACTCGATTAGGGCAAGGGAGGCAATATACGAGAAGGATTATGAGGCGATAGCAGAGCTTGAGCAATATCACTATGCGTCTCAGAAGGAATTAGTGGCCTTATGGAGATGCGAGAAATGTGGTGAGATCCTAGAAGCAAATGCTAAGCCCATATGCCCGGAGTGCGATACAGATGAGAACGTCCATATCTTAGAGATCAAGGGATCCACTCCCGCATCGAGGTTCCTAATGATAGAACTCGTCAAGAGGGAAGAGTTTGAGCCTGAATACGTGGCATATGTTAGGGTGGATCCTCCTGTCCCTAAGATGCATAGGAGGCTTCCAGATGGCTCTTTGACGAAGGACATAAGGGAGAAGGTATTTCCCGAGGACTGGTTCCACCCAGTGTATCATCCGGAGGAGTTGTTTAAGAAAAGGCTCTCAGAGCTTAGGGAAAGATACGCTGGCAAGGTGGCTTTGAGGAGGCTTTGGGACGAGGTGAAGTGGGAAGCCCTTCATGAGACCAACACAGCTGTGTCCAGGATAGCTAGAGTTGTTGTTCACCCAGATTACAGATCAGATGGGCTTGGCAAGCTTGCAGTTCAGATGGCCATAATGTGGGTGAACGAGAGAAGGATTCCGGAGATGAGGAGGGAAAAGCAGTTGATTGAGACGATAGCTCAGATGGCTAGGTATAACCCCTTCTTCGAGAAGGTCGGCTTCAAATACGTGTGGGATACCGCTTCTGGCAGACCAGTTCTTTATTATCCACTGACTGAGGCAGCTAAGGGCTATCTAAAGGCGTTTCTGGAGAAGGACCCCGTGGCAAGGGAGCACGGAGGTAAGCTATGCCTTCCAAGCTACGGAAAGGTGGAGCCCTTGGAGGAACCTATAAAGTTTGAGGATGTTTTCATGGTGTTTGAAAACGAGCTAGACGTTGAGGGTCTTCCTGAGGAGTTGAAGGAACTCCTTGAGGCATTTGGAGTTAGGAGTAGGGTGATCCAGAGACAGGTTCTCAGGAACGTCGATGTGGAGATACTCCCTGGAGAGATAGTTGTTATAATTGGTGCTTCTGGCGCTGGAAAGACCACATTTCTGAGGTTAATTTTGGGTGCTTGTGCTGGAGCTTCGGGTATCCAGTATAGACCGACGATGGGTCGTGTTAAAGCTCCAGAGAATGCCAAGATAGGGGCCCTAATTCCTGGAGAGATGGAGCCTGAGTTCGGGGACGAGTCCATACTCGAGCACATCTACCATAAGATGGGAAATTTGAGGGCCGCTGTCGAGGTGTTGAATAGGTGCGGTCTCTCCGATGCTGTCCTTTACAGAGCCAGGTACTCTGAACTATCCACCGGCCAAAAGGAGAGGGCTAGGCTTGCAAGTCTTCTTGCGGAAAAACCAAATTTGCTGCTCATAGACGAGTTTGCAGCGCACTTAGACGCTCTAACTGCCATGAGAATAGCCAGAAGGTTATCGAGCCTTATAAGAGAATCGGGCATGACTGCGGTCATTGTAACGCATAGAAAAGAAATAATAAATGCCTTAGCTCCAGATAAGATCCTCTTCGTTGGATACGGAACTGTTAAGGAATCAAGTATGAGTTAACATAAGCCTTGTCCAGCACATTTCCGTATTCGGTAAGGAAAGATTTACTATTTTCGGCTTAGAGAGACGGATGGATGGTTGACATACTCATAAGAAATGGAATAATCCTCCCGATGGACAGGAAGAGATCAGTGATAAGGAGAGGGGCTATTTCAATAGATGATGGCAAGATCGTGGCTGTTGGGAGGGACGAAGATGTTTGCAAGGAGTTTACTGCGGACATAGAGATAGATGCATCTAGACACATCGTAATCCCAGGGCTGATAAA
>QMVU01000188.1 GCA_003661265.1 Thermoproteota archaeon
AGAGGACACCTCCTAGTGAGCACAAGCGCCATCCTGAGGGGTGCGCTATACCGAATTAGGCCACCTTCATGCTTTTTTGGCTTGTATACGAACTCTTGTGGATTATACCTCCTTCTAGGAGTTTGCCTCTCTTTTCTTAGCTCTATGAGGTCGGAAAATTCATTCAGAACGGAGTTAACCGCCTCCTCAGCCTCCTCCTTAGTTGAGTCGAATATGTAGGCAACTGCCTCCTTGAGCTCCTCTATGTTTGTGGAACCGTCCATGAGGGAGAGTATCACAGCCTTAGAGGGACTAACTACTCTAAACTCGGGCCTCTCCCCTACCTCATAAACAAGAACTCCAAACTCCTCTTTCCTCAGTCTGACTTCTTTCCTTAAAACCGGAAAAAAGAGGGGAGGGGGTTGTTCCTTCAAACCATCTCCCTCTGTCAGTCGGGCTCAGGGTCGTACTTTAAGAGAACACAGGCAACAGGACAAACGTCAGTAGCATCCAATCCAGCGCTATCACGGAGCTTAAGCCCCATCCTGGCTATGCTCATCCTCAATCTTTCCAACTCATCAGGTGACATCTTCTGTTAACACCTCTTGGCCGTTTATTGCAAAAAATTGAGATCAAAGTAGAAAATTAGCTTTATATTCAATAGAGTACTCTGAAGTAAATCTAAATCTATTTTTCAGATTTTCCAGTAAAATTCATTTTTTATCCATTTTAGCCGTCTTTCGAGCCCTTTCTTTTTAGAATCCCCTTTTTATTTTACCAGAATAATCATTCGATTGGATGACGTCTTCAAGGCCAACCTCGCTCAACAGGATAATAAGGCCTCAAGACTGGGAAGCCATACGGCTTTATTCTAACATCCCAAAAGCTACAGAGGCCACTCAGGAGCTGGAGAAAAGGGCTATAGAGGCTTTACTGAGGTACTTGATAAGATACAGGGTTGAATTCGGCAAGATAACCCTGAGAGGGGTATCTAGAGGGCTTGGATTGAGCTATTCTAAGGCCAGACGCCTTTTAAAGAAGCTTGTCGACGACGAGATAGTGATTAGATGGCCAATAGGGAAATCGGTGGCCTTCCTAGTCGCAGATCTGGAGAAGGCGATCATGAAGGGGTACATTTCCCTGGAAAGAGATGAGCTTCACCTTCTCTCCATCTTGTCCTCAATTGGAGAGCTTGAGGAGCAGATAGGAAGCACGATTCTCGCTATACCGAAGATCCTAGTATTTCCCAAGCTCTATGCTGAGGGGATGAACGTGCTCTCCGAGTCTTGGTTGGCCTCCATAGAGGCCAGCCATTATCTGCTGGCGTTGAGGAAGAAGGAGCCTCCTCCAAAGATATCCCCCCAGGCCCTAAACCTTGTGAAGCACTACAAGGAGTTTGAGGACTTTGAGAGGGCTGTGGGTCAGGTTCCGCTGACGACAATTCCTGTGTACAGGTCGATCGTGATACCCGGAATGAAGGACGTCTTAGGCGAGATAAGGAGGGAGTTAGGTGTAACCGGGGAGCTTAAGGTCAAGCTGAAGAACCTACATCCGATGGCTTACGGAATTCTAATGAGAGAACTCTTCTTTGAGCTCGATTGCAACGAGAATCCAACGAAACAGGAGGTAAGGGAGGCCTTAAGGAGGCTTGCGGAGAAGCAGCTTAAGTTGCTCTTGTACATAGAAAAGCCCTTGCTGGAAAAACTGCGGAAGGGGGTTTTTGATGAATTTTCAGCTGAAGCGGTCATCTATGAGGCCACCGTTCTCAGGCTGGCCTCGGTCTTCGCCCTGAACTTGGGAGCAGATATGCGTCTTGTGAAAAGAGCTAGGATGGCAGCAGAAATTTTAGAAAAAGCTGCCGAGGAGTTGAGAAGAAGAAATGAAAGGACGAGGTAAGTACGATTACAGAATAGCCTATTCGCTTAGGAGGAGCTGGGTCCGCAGGAGCGTCCTGAAGTTCCTCGTATCAATTCATCCGGAGCCCTCCTATCCGCAGGAGATAGCCAGAAGGATAGGTGCAAGGAGCACTGATGTCTTGGGTGCTCTTAGGGGGGCCAGCAAGAGGTACAAGCATTCTTTCTCCTTAGTTAAGTTGGGCCTTGTGGAGGTTCTGTCCTCAAACGATTGGCCGAGGAAGCTTTACAGGGCAACTAATTTAGGCATAAGGGTTTGGAAGGAGTTCTCAGAGCAGTCCGAAAGTTAGCTCATCCCTGTTCGGATTTTTTCTCCTTTATCAGACTTTTCAGCTGGTTAAGCTCCTGCTCCAGTTCATCTAAGGTCTTGTAGAGCTGAGACCTCATCTCGCGATCCATCCTGATCTTCAGAACAACAAAGGGGATTATCAGACCGATTGAACCGACGAAGAAGAACACAAAGTAAGGAACCCCTCTCCTCTCCTGGGGAGTTTCCTCCGGAGGAGGAAACTTTTCCTCCGAGTACTCCTCCGTCAAATTCATGTTCAGGGCAAGATAGGGGTTATCCACCCTTGTCACCATCCTTACCTTTGGCTCCGCGGAAATGCCGCATATGGGATCCACTTTACAAATGACGTCCGGCTTCAGGTTTGAATCAACGATTATCCTGAATTCGTTTTCCATCTGGTCTATTAGGGGATTTGAGCCGTTTTTGAGCTGATTTCCCGGCCTGTAGAGTATTACCCCGAGCTCCTCATCGTAGGTGACCCCTAGGGCCCTGCCGTCCACGTCCACCCACTCATCACCCTCGAGAACTTGGACCCTGACCGCCTCCTCTGGTGGGGTCTTTGCCGCATCTCCATACTCGCAGATTACTTGCAGAGCTACCTCCGAGACGTTTAGCTCAGGACCCTCCAAATCCAAGGAGTGTATGGCCCAGCTTCCGTCGGAGACCTTGGATAGCTCCGCTCTAACCTCAAAACTCGGACAATCCGAATTCCTTACCTCTATGTTACCGAGGAAAGGCTCCTTAAACCTGGTCAGCTGAATTTTCCTGGAAAGATCCTCCATCTGAGAGGTTAGATCTGATATTCTCGAATCTACTTCCTCGATGTAAGAATCCATCATGCTTAATGAGGCGCTTGTGATAAATTCTAGGGACTTCATCGCATCCTTCAACTCTCCTATGGCCAACGAGGAGTTATATGCGTAATCCGCTGCTGTTGAAAGGGAGATCTGCATGTTCTCAAGCGATTGATCCATGAAGAGGAGGGTCGACTTCGTTGACGTAAGCCTTGACAATATCTTCGAGAGCTCCGCGCTTAGGGATATGTTGGGGGGCGGGATTGGGATCGTGAGGTTTGGGATGGAAATGTTTCTGCCGCTCTCTATCCGCCTTATCATGCTGATGGCCTCTGTCAGGTTTGACTCGAGTTCTTCAAGCATGGAAATAACGTTTCTTAGCGGAACCCTCGCTGTTTCTATAGACACTGAGGCATTTCTAAGCGCCTTCGATAGCTCTAGGAGCTGGGTGCTTGCCTCCTCCATCTTCTCCTCCGACTCCACTATGCCCTCTAGGAACTTGGACATAAGGTCTTTCATATTTGTTAGGGAGTCTCTCAT
>QMVU01000189.1 GCA_003661265.1 Thermoproteota archaeon
GGTTTATCCCGACGAAACCGCATGCAATAGTTAACGCAGCTCTAAAAGCCCTTCCTTTCGGGACCTTGAATGCGACTGCCACGAAGAACAGGATTATTGGTATGACAACCGTGGCACCAAGATTTAGAAACCATTGAATTGCCTCTACTATTCCCATGCCATCACCCAAAAACGAGCAGTTACCTTCAATTTTCGTCTTTTTCCTAATAAAGCTTAGGCATTTTATTTTCTGGTCAAAAAATATGGTTCTCCCTCAGCTAACCTCGAACCCAGCTCTTATCTCAGGATTTATTTTACCCACAAACGAGATATGTTATTTCTTAATGCCCACGATCTCAAGTATTTTGTCGATGGTCTCCTGCTCACCTATGCCTGTTAGGAATGGGACACCGTTTACCACAGGAACTCCCCTAGCAGCTCCCTCGGAGACGGGCGTGGTAGCCACTATGACGTGAGGCTGGAAGACCATGACCTTTCCAGAGACCTCAGAGGCCTTGCATTGGACTACAGTTAAGGGGATGCCTAGCTTCGTGAAGACCTCCTTGAGCTTGGTCGCAACAACTGTGGCCGTAGCAATTGCAGTACCACACGCAACCAATATCTTGATTGCCTTAGCGGCCATAATCATCACCTTCTACAGACACCTATGCTTATTTGGATTCCCATAAATATATTGTCTTACGACAACAAAATATATCCTGCTCAAGCTCATCGGCGCGCGTCACCAGAACTCCTGTGTCAACCTTCAATGCCCCATGGAATGCAATTAAACCTTTAAAGCTTAGCAAATTGAGGGTAGAACTATGTCAGAACTCAAGGAGCACCTAAAATTTGGAATTAAGGCGGAGTGGGATGGAAAAACAGGTGCTGAAGTTAGAACAGAAGCAGGTAAGATTTTTTCCATAGACACACCGACCGAATTTGGGGGATATGGGAGGGCTCCATGTCCAGACGAGCTTTTCCTAACTTCAATTGCTGGATGTGTCCTGACAACGTTCCTCTGGTTCACAAGAAAGAGAGGGGTTGAGATAAGTGAGGTTAGGCTGGATGCGGAATCGGAAGTAGAACTCGTTAAGGGAGCCTACTCCCTAAAGGCTATAAGGGTAAAAGTTGAGGTTAGGGCCCCCGAGCAACATGTTAGCGCCGCAAGAAAATGTCTTGATCTGGCGATAAGGTATTGTCACATATCAAGGAGCATTGAGCAGTGCGTTCGAGTGGAAGTTTTAGGAGAAGTCTTAAGTAGATAGGTTATTTCCCTGGAGGGACAGCGCTTCCAGGAATTACGCAAATGAAAACTAGGTCATCTTCCCCCGTTTGTTTGAATGAGTGACTTGCTTTTGGAGGGATAAACAGGAAGTTTCCTCTCCTAACCTCATACTCCTTATCGTCAATAGTAACTATACCACTGCCCGATAGTACGACAACGCCGTGCTCCCAATCGTGTGAATCAGGCGGAGACATTCCTCCCTTCTCTATCCTAAATACTCTTATGGCGAAGTTCATTGACCCATGTTTCTTCGATATTAACCATCTTCTGTAAACCCTAACAGCATTACTTACAACTTCCTCCTCTACATCCTCTATTCTTCCTACAATAGGTTTCACAAGTTAGTTACTAAATTAAAAGAAAAAAGCATTA
The DNA here is from genome assembly GCA_003661265.1 of Thermoproteota archaeon. Taxonomy (GTDB): domain Archaea; phylum Korarchaeota; class Korarchaeia; order Korarchaeales; family Korarchaeaceae; genus QMVU01. The sequence continues at coordinate 1,640 of QMVU01000189.1, forward strand.
TCACTCCAGATCTATCATGGGCCTAAGTCCCTGCTAGCCTACTCATTACATCAGACCCTCAATGATTTAAGATAAGAGAGGGTATAGTCTCCAATGGAAGAGATGGACATATTGGTAATCAGGGATTTAGAGGCTGAGAACTCCGAGGAAGTGATAAAAGAACTCGGTTCTTTGCTCTTAGAGGGGGGGTTCGTCAAACCGAGCTTCATCCCTGCAACTATAGAGAGGGAAAAGAGTGTGCCAACTGGCCTTGAACTGATGGGAGGTATAAATGTAGCTCTACCCCATGCTGGCGTAGAGCACGTCATAAGACCAGCTCTTGCTGTGGCAAAACTTAAGAAGGAAGTGAAATTCAGAAGAATGGACGAGCCTGACTCGGAAATTTGGGTGAAGATCGTCTTCATGCCTGCAATAAAAGATCCGCATTCGTACATAATTATTCTGCAGAAACTCGTTGAAATCTTTAAGAATCCAAAGCTAATGAAGGAAATAGCTGAAACGGATGAACCAAGCAAAATAAGATCATTGCTAGCAACATACCTGGCGAAGATAAAAGTTTAGCAAAACTAAGGGCGTGCTCTAGTCTAAAATCCATAGATCTTCTTTGCAAGCTTTATATTCTCCTCTGAAATTAATGGAAGCTCTTTCCTCCCAGCTATTAGGCATGCTAAGGTCATCCAAGAAACTTCCTCCATGATCTCAACAATGGATTCTGCCTCCACTAAGTTGCGTCCGAGACCAATCACTCCGTGATTTTGAAGAACAAGTGCCTTAACTGTGGTCTCTTTAACCGCTTTTGCAACCTCCTCTGCAAGCTTATCCGTCCCAGGCAAAGCAAAATTAATCACTGGAACTTTCCGCAGGAAGACAACGGCCTCTATAGTTATCATCTTAGGAGGAATTCCTCCCATGGCGAGACCTGTCGTAATCGGATTATGGGCGTGTATCACGGCGTTAACATCGGATCTAAGTTTGTAAATTGTTGCGTGCACTGGCCACTCTATCGATGGCTTTACGGAACCTTCTAGCACATTTCCATCAAGATCTACCTTGACTAAATCTTCTGAACGGAGATTTCCCTTAAAGATCCCACTTGGTGTAATCCAGAACTCCTCCTTTCCCGGGAACCTTGCGCTGACATTCCCTCCAATGGCTGAGACTAAACCCCTCTGGTACAGCGTAGCCATCACTCTCGTGATATTTCTCTTAATTTCCTCCTCTTCTGAGAGTTCCTTGACCAAGGAATCACCGAGGGGATGAATTTCTGAGTCTTGATAAAAAATTAACCACACTTACTCAACTATTAAAATCGCTCAATGGATTCTTCTTTATCTTCCTACCAGCTAAAGATCCGCTAATTCCCATAGGATTTCTCTCCTATATACCCTCTCCTCAACAGGTACTTTGCCTGTTAGGCTGCAAGTCAGCTCTCTCCTAATCTAATTTACATCTTACTCTCTATTGAGCTCCCACCAAATGACAGAATATTGAAGCCTTATCTAACGATTAGAAGAGCTCATTTACCATAATTAGATTTTTGAGATATTAAGAACTCCATAAGCCAGTTCTCTTAGCTTTTTAATTGGATTTGGGTGCTTTGCCACAGCTGAAGCTAGAAGAACACCGTCTGTTCCCAACTCAATTGCCCTGCTAACATCTTCTCCGGTAGTAATACCTGCCCCGCAAAGTATCTTCACGTCTGGCACTGTGCTTCTCACCAGATTCACGGTTTCAGTGATGGCTTCAGGTTTAGTTTTTGAGACCGAAATTCCTGTTCCTATAAGCTCAGGTGGCTCCATAGCGACTGAAGTTGGTCTAAGTTGAGCATATGAAAAGGTTTCCTTTGGTGTAGCTGCACAAATTATAGAGA
>QMVU01000190.1 GCA_003661265.1 Thermoproteota archaeon
AAGGCCTTAACCAGGTTTCTAATGGTTTCCTCCATACAGATCTCCTTCTTATTCGCTTATGAAAAATTACAATACCACCTTTTTATCATTTTGGTTCAGAAATCAAACCAATTCGATAAGAAATGAAACGATAAATTAGTTAAGAGTAAATTTGGAGGGGATATCCAAATTCATCGTTCTGGAGATGAGAAGAAGGAGAGGGGAGGGAGAGGATGCTCTAGGCCTTCTTATGGCAGAACCACCAGTCAAAAGCATTCGTATTTCTTTAGCCTCTTCTTTACAGTTTCCTTCCTTAAGAGGAAGGGGGTTATCGAGTCAATAATGCCAGCTCCAGAGACCTCTCATGCGGTCAAGGCAGCAATAGACGAAGCACTTAAGGCAAAGGAGAAGGGAGAAGAGAAGGTAATAGTGTTCAACTACTCCGGTCACGGGCTCCTTGATCTACAGGGTTACCATCAGGTGCTGGGTCTCTAGCTAAAAACACCCTTCCCTTCACTTTTCGAGAACTAGGGGGAACTCCAGGGTTGAAGCTTCACATAACCGAAGTTTGTGATGCGTAGCGTCTCCTCAATCCTGAGGGTTCCTCCCTCCCACCTCAACGTATAATCACGCCTCGTCTCCCAGGATTTACCTGGGCCTAAACTTACTTCTGTACCGTTAACGGACAGGCGCACAATTCCGTCCTCAACGCCTAATATCCTGATGCCCATTCCTGCATCGTAGGGGAGGGAGTAAATCCCTTCCAGGTAGCTTGAAACACCTCCTCCAGCATCTCCAGACAGGCTATTCGCTTTACCCAATATCATGATGAGGGAGGAGTTCACATCAAAATCCACCATGCCGGAGAGAAGCCTCTCATCCTCTGAAAGGGTGTATGTGGGGAAATCTATCATGAGGGATCTGGCTTCCCCTTCGATAACCTCCCCGTAGGAATTCAACCAAATCTCCAGGAAGAGATGCCCTTCATTTGTCTTACGCTTAAGAAGGAAAACACAAGCTCCTACCAATACAACCAGGAGGAAGAGGATCAGGAGACTTCTAGACATTGTCGCTGAATTCCCATGCTCCCATAAAAAGTACTCGATCAATGGTCGAGGAGGGTAAGATGCTGGCTCCTGGTCAAGTTATAAGGGGACGAGGAACCCCCTTCTTAACAGGAGCGGAGCAGGTGTTGGCGCCTACAAGAACGGAAAAGAATATAACCACTCCTATACCGGGATTTATGCTAGCTGGTGCTTAAACATGGCCAAAGATATCCTCCTTTGGTCAGGCTGTGTTTACAGGAAGAACCTTGTCTCTGAGAGGGAGAGCATAGTTTCGGTCTTTAAGGCCGCCGGACTGGACTTCGAAACATTGGATGACGAGGGCTGTTGCTACTTCCCAATATTCCTAGCCGGATACATTGAGAAGGCAAAAGAGCGCGCAGATGAGCTTGAGAAATCGCTTTCAGGGTACGAGATGATAGTGACACCATGCCCTGCGTGCTATAGGATGTTTAAACACATCTATCCAGAAGAGCTTGGAAGGAACTTGGGTCCGGAGGTGCTCCACACAAGCCAATTCTTCCTCAACCTAATTAAGGAAGGGAAGCTCTCTCTCAGGAGAGAGGTAAAGATGAAGATAATGTATCACGATCCATGTGAGCTAGGAAGGCATTCAGGGATCTACGAGGAGCCTAGGCAGATACTCTCGCGCATACCAGGGCTTGAGATATTCAGGCCAAGGTATGAGAGGGAGAAGGCAGTTTGTTGCGGAGGAGGTGGCCTTCTTTCCGCATTTTCTCCATCTTTAGCCGCTAAAATTGCAGCTAGAAAGCTTCAGGAAGAGGACAGGGTTCCAGAGGACCTAGATGCCATCGTGACGGGGTGCCCTCAGTGCATCTCAAACCTCAGGGCCGGGATTCGCTTCCTGAAGAGCAAGGAGTTGAGGGAGATAAAGGTGATGAACATAGCGCAGCTTATAGAACTCTCCCTTGGAGGTGATTAAAGTGCTGAATAGGAGTGAGATGGAGAAAATATATTCAGAGTATTTGAGGCAGTTGAGCAGGGCATCTGCCGACAGGTTCCTGAGGCTTGCCCTATCCAGGGCCATCAAGTCCTATAGGAGGAACACGGAAACTGCCCTGAAGCTCTTTCCGCACACGGTTGAGCTGGCCGAGAAGTTGAGGGAGATAAAGGAGTACTCCCTCCTCCACATAGATGAGCTGATCTCACAAGCCAAGGACATGATAGAGGACATGAAGGGGCACTTCTTCCTGGCGGAGACCCCTGAGCAGGCAATGGAATACATAAGTGATCTCGTCAAGCCGGGCGACGTAGTCGTTAAGTCGAAGAGCCTGACATCTGAGGAGCTTCACATAAATGAAAAGCTGGAGGAGATGGGCTGCGAGGTCTACGAAACAGACTTAGGGGAGTTCCTGATCCAGAGGCTGGGGAGCAAGCCCATGCACATACTCTCCCCAGCAATTCACGTTCCAAGGGAGAGGGCTGCTGAGGTCATATCCAAGGCAGTTGGCAAGGAACTTCCCCCTGACATTCCCGTCCTAGTTGGGGAGGTCAGGAAGCTTCTGAGGAAGAAGTTCTTCGAGGCTAGCGTTGGAATAAGCGGAGCTAACGTGATAGCAGCTGAAACAGGATCCGTGTTCATTATAGAGAATGAGGGGAACGCAAGGCTAGTTACTGGCCTTCCGGAGAAGCACATAGTCATCGCAGGGATCGAGAAACTGGTTCCAACGTTGCTTGATGCGATGATAGCTGTTGAGGTGACCTCGAGGTATGCAAACTACAAGGCTCCTGCCTACGTTAGCATGATAAGCTGCCCAAGCAAGACAGGCGATATAGAGAAGCAGACCACGTACGGGGCGCACGGGCCAAAGGAGTATCACGTCGTCCTCCTCGACAACGGGAGGAAGGAGATGATAAAGGATCCAGTTTACAGGCAGGCCCTCTACTGCCTGAGGTGCGGAGGTTGCATGTACAACTGTACCGTTTACCCGCTGGTCGCTGGCAACTTCGGCTACATATACATGGGAGGGATCGGGGCCCCGTTAACGAGGTTCCTCCTAGGAGGCTTGGAGAGAGCAGCTCCAATTGCTTACACGTGCACCATGTGCGGAAGGTGCGTTGAACACTGCCCAATGAGAATAGATGTCCCGAAAATAATTCAGAAGATAAGGGAAGAGGCTGCAAGGGCTGGAATTGTGCCGGAGAGGCTTATAGAGAACCTAGGAGGGATTACAGGCGTGAAAATCGGAGGATAAATTTTTAACATCGGGCAGGCGGCTACGCCTATGGACATCGCATTCCTTATCTTCGCCTACACCGCTGGCATATTCACATTCCTTTCCCCATGTGCCTTTCCCATACTTCCATCCTACATATCATACTTCCTCAGCAAGGGGAAGAAACGTGATAGAACCCTCCCTCTAATTGTTGATGGCATAAAGATAGGTCTCATTACAAGCCTTGGATTTCTCATCGTCCTAACAACAGTCGGATT
>QMVU01000191.1 GCA_003661265.1 Thermoproteota archaeon
ACATCATCGTGATAGGAAGGCAACAGAGACCTGAGCTCTACAACATCTTCTTTCAAAAGCCAAGGGAACTCATCAAACGCAAGTACAGGTTCGAGGTTGAGGAGAGGACAGGGGCTGATGGGAAGGAAATAGTCCCTCTGAATGAGGAAGATGTCATGAGAGCATCCTCCAAGATAAAGGAGGAGGGAATAGAGGCCGTAGCAATATGCTTTCTCAACTCCTACACGAACCCAGCCCATGAAATAAGGGCCAAGAGCATCATTGAAAGGGAATGCAACGTTTTTGTGGTAGCTTCGAGTGAGATATGCCCTGAATACAGGGAATACGAGCGATTCAGCACAGCAGTGGTAAATGCTGTCCTCATGCCCATAGTCTCCTCATATCTCAGGCGCCTTAGAGAGGGTCTAGATGAGATGGGCCTGAAGTCCCCCCTGTTAATGATGAAATCTAGCGGCGGCCTTATCTCAAGCCAGAGGGCTGTGAGGATTCCGGCGGCAATAATAGAATCCGGCCCAGCTGCTGGTGTTATCGCAGCGGCCTTCTACGCAGAGCTTATTGGACTGAATAACGTGCTGAGCTTTGATATGGGCGGAACTACAGCGAAGGCCGGCACGATAGTGAACAGAACCCCTGAGATAACTAGAGAGTACGAGGTGGGAGGCAAAACGCACAAAGGGAGGTTGATCAAGGGAAGCGGCTACCCAGTAAGGTTTCCCTTCGTCGATCTTGCGGAGTGCAGTGCTGGTGGAGGGACGGTTGCATGGGTGGATGAAGGAGGCTTCCTTAGGGTAGGCCCAATAAGCGCTGGTGCCGACCCCGGGCCTGCTTGCTACGGGAGGGGAGGCGACAGGCCTACGGTAACGGATGCTAATGTCGTGCTTGGAAGACTCAATCCAAAATACCTACTGGGAGGAAAACTGAAAATTCACGAAGAACTGGCAGAAAAAGCGATAAAGGAGAGAATATGCGAGTTCCTTGGATTAGACCTAGTGGAGGCAGCGGATGGGATAATTAGAATTGTGAACTCTGAGATGAGCAGGATTCTACGGATAATGTCGGTTGAAAGAGGGCTTGACCCCAGGGAATTCGCTCTAATGGCATTTGGAGGAGCGGGTCCCATGCATGCCTGCTATTTGGCCGAGGAGTTATCGATGAAGCTCATTGTTGTACCCCTAGACCCAGGCCTCTTCTCGGCTTGGGGTCTGATGGCTGCCGACGTGACTCATGAGGTCTCGAGGCCTTTGATGGCGACTTCTGTTGATCCGAAATTGCTTGAGAGTACCTTTAATGAGCTAGAGGTGGAGGCCATGAGGGTCTTGAGGGAACACGGAATTGAGGAGGACAAGATATTCCTCTTCAGGGAGCTGGATCTAAGGTATCTCGGACAGTCATATGAGTTGCAGATATCAGCACCTCCGAAAATAGATGAGAAGTCCTTAAGGACTGTAGTAGATTCCTTCCACGATAAACACCAGAGGATGTACGGTTATAGCATGCGTGAGGAGGAGGTTGAATTCGTAAACGCGAGGGTAAGAGCTGCTGGAAGGATCATAAGGCCTAAGATTAGAAGACAACCCCTTCAAGGCGCTATTCCGGATAAGAACTCTATAATTTGCTTCAGGGAAGTCTATTTTGGTGAGAAGGAGGGCTTTATCAGAACTCCTGTCTACATCAGGGAGAAACTTAAGGCAGGTAATGTCGTAGAGGGTCCGGCTATAATCGAGCAGTATGATACGACGACCGTCATCCCTCCAGGATGGAATGCGAGGGTTGATGAATTTGGCTCATTGAGGGTGATGCGTTGATGGACCCAATAACCGTCGAGGTCATAAGAGGGGGACTCGTTTACGCTGCAGAGGAAATGGGCATAGTCCTTAGGAAGACCGCGTACTCCCATAACATTAAGGAGAGGATGGATCACAGCTGTGCTATATTCGATGGCAGGGGGAGGCTGGTAGCACAGGCAGAGCACATTCCAGTCCACCTCGGCTCCATGTCAATTGCCCTGAAGAACTGCCTCAGAGAGATCGATTTCCCATTAAACAAAGGGGACATGGTCGTCTTCAACGATCCTTACATAAGCGGAACTCATCTTCCGGACATAACGCTTATAGCCCCGATATACGAGGGGGAAAGGCTGCTAGGCTACGTTGTCAACAAGGCCCATCACTCAGACGTTGGAGGGAAGACTCCTGGCAGCCTTCCCGGGGATGCCAGCGAGATATACCAGGAGGGAATCATAATTCCCCCAGTAAAACTTGTGGAGAGAGGAGAAATTGTAAGGGATGTTCTAAAACTGATATTATCGAACGTAAGGACGCCAAAGATAAGGATGGGAGATTTAAGGGCCCAGATTGCTGCAAATCTCTTGGGAATAAGGAGATTTCGTGAGATTACAGGGAAGTTCGGGGTAAACGTCGTCAACGAGGCGATCGAAAGCTTACTTGATTACTCAGAGAGGAGGATTAGGAAGAAGATCTCCGAGATTAAGGAGGGAACATATGAAGCTGAGGACTACCTGGAGAGCACTGGGGTCGAGGACAAGCCCGTCAAGTTGAAGGTAAGAGTTCAGGTTAAGGGGGATGAGATATCCTTCGATTACACAGGCACAGATCCTCAGGTTAACGGACCAGTAAACGCAGTCTTCGGCGTTACGCTCGCTGGAATATATTACGTCTTGATGTGCGTTACAGATCCAACGATTCCTATGAACGATGGTTGCTTCAGACCTGTCTCAGTTAACGTTCCTAGGGGATGCGTGCTAAATCCGATAAGACCAGCCCCTGTTGGAGGAGGGAACGTTGAGACATCCCAGAGAAACGTGGATGTGCTTTTTAAAGCCCTTTCTGAAGCAATTCCCCACAAGGTCTGCGCTGCAGGCCAAGGAACCATGAACAACGTGTGTGTTGGAGGAAGAGATGCTTCAGGCAAACAGTGGGTTTTCTACGAGACCATAGGAGGGGGATATGGCGGAAGATATGGGCTGGACGGGGTTGATGGGGTCCAGGTTCACATGACGAACACGATGAACACCCCAATTGAGGCTATAGAAGCATCTTATCCCATCCTGTTTCTGAGGTACGAGCTAAGGAAGGATAGCTGCGGGGCTGGAAGGTGGAGAGGGGGCTGTGGAATAATCAGGAGCTGGAAGCTATTAGGAGAGCGTGCATCACTCTCTTTAATGGCCGAAAGACACAAAATGGCACCGTGGGGCTTGTTTGGTGGAAAGCCGGGGGCTACGGGCAAGGCATTAATAGTAAAGTCGGATGGAAGAAGGATAGAGCTCCCGTCAAAGTGCACAATCACCATGGAGAGGGGGGATGTTTTCATGATAATGACCCCGGGTGGAGGGGGATACGGCGACCCAAGGGAGAGAGATAAAGGATCCATATTGAGGGACTTAGAGAACGAGTTAATTTCAGAGGAGAAGGCCATTGAGGATTACGGCATCCGGCTTCAACGCAGCTAGTTGAATGT
>QMVU01000192.1 GCA_003661265.1 Thermoproteota archaeon
AGTTTATCGCGGAAATTCCTAGTGGAACTTTTTTCATCTTCCCTTGATCTCCTCCACCAATTGATCAACAACGCTTGCCTTAGAGCCCTCCCATATAAGCGTGTCTGATGCTATGATCTCATTTGCTCCCGCTCCTATTATTCTGTCTAAAGCGTTGCCTACAAGGACTGGATGTACAAAGGCCGAGTATACCTTTCTAGCTCCCATCTCCCTAACCGCCCTCACCGCATTAGCCATCGTTCCGCCTGTTGAGACTATATCGTCAACAACAACGGCGTCTCTCCCCCTTACGTCTATCTCCTTTATTGTTGTCCTTATTTCTCCTGTCTCCACATCTCTCTCCTTAATGAAGGCTACGTAGTCCTCCGTTCCTAAACATTCAGCCACTTCTTTAGCCCACACTAAGGCTTCCTCATCAGGAGCTATGATGTAAGGGTTAACCAGATCCATCCGTTTCAGAACCTCAGCGAGCGATGGAAAGCCCGAAATATTAACTCCACGAGCCCTCTGAAATAGGCCCGGAAATGACCCAACCCTGTGTAAATGAACTGTCACGGCATATACTGTTTCTACTCCAGCTTCTTCAAGCAAGTTTGCGACGTATTTTGCACTTAGGGGCTCTCCTGGTCTGAATATGTTATCTTGTCTAGCGTAGGGGAAGTAGGGCATTATTACTTGAATATTAGACGCTCTTATATGCTCTCTTAAGTTCCTTACAGCTAACAACACCTCCACAAGATAGGAGTTGGGATTACAGCTCTTTGAAGGCATTCTCATGGAGAGAATCACTTCTTCTCCTCTAAGCTGATCCTCTCTCTCTATCATTATCCTCGGACATACCTCTCCATCAGGGAATACCCTTCTTTGCAGATCTATTATAGGAATGCTCATCTTTGACGCTAGATTTCTGTTAAATTCATCCGCAGGACCAACTAATATCACCTTTAAGCCACCACATATCCCACACAGTTAAGATTCAAAACTATTATGTTGTCCTCATGCGAGGATGAAACTATGGGAAGGGAATGGCAGGGCCTCTTTGTGGCGATCGAAGGGATAGATGGAGCAGGACTCAGTACTCAGACTGAGATATTAGCTGATAAGGTTCGCTCTTTAGGAAAGGAAGTTTTGGTTACCAAGGAGCCAACATCCGGCCCAATTGGACAAATAATTCGGAAGGTATTGCATGGCGAATTAAAACATGAACCATGTGTGCTTGCCCTGTTATTCGCTGCCGATAGAGCTCATCATTTCTCCTCGGAAATCTTGCCAGCTCTTTTAGATGGTCAAGTTGTGATCTCTGACAGGTACATCCTCTCTTCTCTAGCATATCAAGGGCTTTTCTTACCAACCTCTTGGGTTAAAGAGATAAACTCCTGCGTTCCACCTCCAGACTTGTGCATCCTCATAGATGTAGATGAGTCCACTGCCAGGAAGAGGATAGAAAGAAGGGGACAAAGAAGGGAGATATTTGAGAAGGAAGGCGATGCTGAGTTAATTAGGCGGAACTATTTGAGACTTGCTGAAGGATTGCCATGGGTAGAGGTGGTAGATGGAAGAGGCCCTATAGAGCAGGTCGCTGATCTCATATGGAAGGTCGTAAGACCGAGGTTGGAGGGGATATAAAAATTGAAGGCGTTTAAAAGTGCGGAAGAGCCAGAATTAGAAGGAGGGATTCAATATCACATTAGAGCTAGTCCTAAGGATGCCAAAAAATACGTCCTGCTTCCAGGAGATCCTAAGAGAGCTGAGAAGATATCCGAGGAATGGGACGAGAGAAAGTTCGTCGCCAGACACAGGGAGTACGTGATATACGTGGGTAAATATAAAGGGGTTGAGCTCATGGTTTGTTCTACCGGAATAGGGGGTCCTGCTGCTGCTATTGCTGTAGAGGAACTCTCCAGGATAGGGGCAGATACCTTCATTAGGGTTGGCAGCACTGGGTCCATACTGCCGGAGGCGAGAGTTGGTGACCTAATAATCTCCATAGGAGCTGTACGATTGGAGGGGACGAGCAAGCAGTATGTAGTTCCAGAATATCCTGCCCTTGCTAGTTATGAGGTTGTCATGGCTTTAATTGAAGCTGCAGAGTCGCTCGGCTTTCGATATCATGTAGGGATAACCGCTTCGACAGATAGTTTCTACGTTGGACAGGGTAGAAGAGGCTATGGAGGTTACTGGCAAAGCTGGATGGACAACCTGATTAGGGACCTGCAGAGCGCTCGGGTAATCAACTTTGAGATGGAGGCTGCCGCCATTTTCACACTAGCTAATCTCTTCGGTAAGAGAGCAGGAGCTGTGTGCGCTGTTTTTGCCGATAGAATAAGGGACGAATTCGGCGTTAAGGGAGAGATGGAGGCTATAAGGGTAGCGAATGAAGCAGTTCGTATACTTGCTGAGTGGGATGCCATTAAGAAGCGGAACAATAAAATGTATTTCTACCCTTCCCTTCTAAGAGAGGTGATCTCTTGAAGTTCATATCCATAGGGCACGCCAATATAGACATTACTCTCTTCGTTCCAGAATTACCTACGCCAGACAAGGACGTTAAGGTACTAGCTAGCACGATAGGAACAGGAGGGGCTGCATCAAATTTCGCAATATGCGTGACAAAGCTTGGGGAAGAGGCTGGTCTTCTTGCGGTGGTTGGAGACGATTTGATGGGGAAATTCTTCCTCAAGAAGCTTGAGGAACATGGCGTCGACGTAAGTCATGTCGAGGTAGCAAGGGGAATCGGCACGGGTATGGTGATCGTGATAAACGAGATAGGAAAGCAAAGGAGGATGATTTCTATCTCAGGAGCTAATGCTAGAATGAATCCTGAGACAATTAGGAAGTGGAGTGCTACGATATCAGAGGCAGATTTCGTTCATGTTGCGTCTCTTGAGATAGAGAATGCTCTTGCTGTTGCTGAGGAGAGAGAAGATTTATCATGGGATCCTGGGACAAAAGTAGTTAGGTTAGGTTTTAAGAAGCTCAGACCTATGTTCAGGTCTGTTAAGAGAATTCTCCTCAACAGAGAGGAGGTTAGAATGCTAGCAGGAAAGGAGAACTTGAAAGATGCCATGAGGTTTCTCTCTGAGCTTGGACCTACGGAAGTGGTCGTTAAACTTGGATCCGAAGGTTCAATTGCCCTTGTCGACGGAACGTTCTATGAGACTCCCGCTCTCTCCCCGCTTGTTGTCGACACCACTGGTGCTGGGGACGTTTTTGATGCAACCTACTTAGTTGCTAGGGCAAGGAATTATGGGGTTAGGGAATCTCTAGAACTAGCGAATGCTGCCGCCGCCCTTAAAATAAGTAGACCGGGTACGACCTCAGGAATACCAACATGGAATGAGGTTCTAATCATGAGATCGACCTTTTATACTTTTTAGGAGGAAGATTCCATGAGAGAAATAAAGCCTAAGCTAATTACAGCTATATTTGCTCTCCTAGGACTCATGGTCTTCAT